>JANPIY010000639.1:0-12172 GCA_031425255.1 Planctomycetota bacterium | reverse complement strand
CGTCGCTGGTGAGGAAATCGGCGAGCTCCTTGGCGTTGCGCGTCGAGCCGCGCGCCTCCAGGCGGTCGCGGTTGATCTTCGAGGTCACCACGTTGCAGACGAAGGCGTTGCCGCGGAATTCCCCAGGGAACTGTGGCGCGTCATACCAGGCGAAGCCGCACAGGCCGGTCGAGCCGTGCATGTGCGCCATCATCTCGGGAGCGAATCCGAGGCCGTCGTGCGGCGTTCCGAAGCTTGGATACCAGGCTCCGCGCAGCACCTGGTAGATCGGCTTGCTGTGGCAGTCGGAGGTGAAGAGGTTGCCCCAGTCGTCAAAGGCCATGCCGAAGGGATTGACCTGCCCGTTGGAATGGTGTTCCACCCGGCTGCCGTCGACGCGCATGCGGTAGGTGTTGCCCGAGGTCATGGTGATGCTGCTGCCATCGGCGCCGCTCACCGTCGACTTGTTCTTGAAGCCGTGGGTGGCGTAGAGCCAGCCGTCGGGTCCGCGGCGGAAGGAGTTGGTCATGCCATGGGTGTCGTCGCGGCCGAACGTGCCGTACAAATTCTCGCTGCGATCGGCCTGGCCGTCGCCATCGGTGTCGCGATGGAACTTGATGGTGGGAATGTCGAAGGCGACCACCCCATCGCGATACGGGTAGAGTCCGATCGGGATGTTGAGGCCGTCGACGAAGGTGGTGATGGTGGTGGCCTTGCCGTCGGCGCCGAGGGTCAGCACCTTCACCGAGTCGCGGCCCTTGGCGCCAGTGGCGAGCGCCAACGGGTATTCGAGGGTGTCGCTGACCCACAGCCGGCCCTTGGCGTCGAAGGCCAGGTTCATCGGCTTGGCGATCTCCGGCTCGCTGGCGACCAGCTGGATCGCGAAGCCAGGTGGAAGGTGGAAGCCGGCGAGCTCTTCAGTCGGCGTGCGCGCCTCGGTGCCGCGTATCAGCGCGTCCCAGGGTTCCTGCGCGGCGAGGGCGGCGAGAGTCGAGCTGAGGACGAGGGTACGCAGGAGGGGGGACATGGGGACTTTCCGGTTCAGGAGCTAGATACCGGCCAATCGTGGAAGCGCTGCCAAGCAATTGATGTCGCTCCGGATCGCTCTCGCCCGGAGAGCGATCGCCGATTCAGCGCTGCTTAAACGTGGGCGCCTGCACCCGGTGCCACTGGTCGACCGTTGGTGCGTCGATGCGCGTGACCTGGCTGTCGCCCCAGCGGACGTCGATCCATTCCACCGCTGCGGTCGTGCCCAGGCCGGTGTGGAAGGCGGGCGCGTGCTGGCACAGGAACGAGTCGCCATTCACCACCACGCCCATGCGCTGGACGCCGCCCGCGCGGATGGTGACCTGCGCGGTGGGCACCGGCGCGCCGCCGGCGGATTCCTCCAGGCGCAGGCCGATCCAGTGGCTCGTCGTGGGCCACTGGTTGCGGTAGACGTGCAGAAAGCGCTTCGCGCTGAGGTTGTTGCGTTCCTCGACCACCAGGTCGGGCCGGCCATCGTTGTCGAGGTCGGTGGCGACCACCGCGCGGGCATCGTATTCACAGGCCACGCCCATGAGGTGGGCGATGTTGAGGAAACGCCGGCTGCCATCGGGAGCGGTCTCGTTGAGGAACAGCACATTGTGCTCGAAGCCGTTCCACGAGACCTTGCGGAAATCGGTGTCGCGTTTGAAGAAGAGGTTGAGGCCGGGATTCGGCTGCGAGGTGCCGGTGTAGATGTCGTGCCGCCAGAAGCTGGTGCAATAATCCTGCGAGCTCTCGGCGCTGACGAAGCCGTTGGTGACGTAGAGATCGGGATCGCCGTCGAGGTCGATGTCGGGCGACACGCCACCCCACGACCAGCCGGTGCGGTTGATCTGTTCCTGCCAGGGCGCGCGCTTGAAGGGTTTGCCCGCGCCCTGGCCCAGGAACATGCGATTGCCGTACCCCATCAATGGCCGCTTCGCCTGGTGCTCGGGGAAGGCGTCGAGGCCGGCCTTCATCGCGGTCAGGCGGCGCGCGGTCGTCGAGCTCATGCCGATCAGGTACATGTCGAGGTGCCCGTCACCATCCCAGTCGGCGAAACAATGGCCCATGCCGAAGTTATGGTGGTCGTCGATCCACTCGTGGGTGACATCCTTGAAGCCGCCCTTGCCGTCGTTCATGAAGAGGTCGTGGCCGGCGAAGTCGCAGGTGAGCACCAGGTCGGGCAGGGCATCCTCGTTGAGATCGACGAACGACGCCACCGAGACCCGCCGCCGGCGCTTGGCTTCCAGACCTGAACCGACCGTGGCGTCGCTGAAGCGGCCTTTGCCGTCGTTTTTCAACAGGTAGAGCGGGTATCCGTCGTTGGAGTCGTAATAGGGCGTCGGCATCTGCCCGTCGCGGTAGGGCTCGAGGTACTGCGACAGCAACGCATCGAGGTCGCCATCGCCGTCGATGTCGGCGGTGGTGAGCGATTGCCCGACATCGATCGTCGGGAGTTGGGCCGCGGCAGCCGAGGGCGAGAACTTGCCGCCAGGCAGACCGATCAGCAGCTTGAGCTGGTGATGGTCGACGATGAGCATGTCGACGAGCCCGTCAGCGTTGAAGTCGCCGAGCACGCCGGTCTCGACCTCGAGCTTCTCCGGGCAAAGCGGCTCGCTGTCAAAGCGCATGCCGCCGCGGTTGCGATAGATGCGGTTGTCGGAGGGGATGAGGATCTCGGGTAGGGAGTCGCGATCGAGATCATAGACCAGGGTCGGATGCAGGAAATCGTACGGGCCGGTCATCGGCTCGCTCGCACTGCCGGTCTTAGTGACCTCGACGAAGGCCGGATCCCCAGTGCGTTCGACCACGGTCAATTCGAGCAGGGTGATGGCGCCGGGCTCGGGGATCGGCGTCGAGGTGTCGATGGCCGCCGGGACCAGGGGCCGGTCTCCCGCCTTCACCGAACGTCCGTTGCCGAATGGCGCAGGACGCAGGGCCGCGTCCTCTGAAGTCGTGGTCTGGACGTAGGTGACCGCTGTCGGCTTGGGCATCTCGCGCCAGCGCACCTCGATGCGGCCCTTGAGCACCAATCGCCGCCGATCCTTGGTGTTGATGACGTGGATGATGAAGTTGATGTGCGAGAAGGCGATGCCGTCGCTGGCGTAGTCGAAGAGCGGCTGGTGCCACTCGCTTTCCGTCACCTCGAAGCCGGCGGCCTGCCACTTGGCAAGCTCGGCCTTCCAGCCTGCGGCATCCAGTGCCGGGTGCTCGGGCTTCGCCGCCCAGGTGCTGAGCGTGATGCCCCAGTCACGTTGCTCGCTGCCGGTCACCATGCCCAGTCGCAGGCTGCTGAAGGCGAGGGTACCGAGCCAGTCGAAGGCGTGGTGTTTGGCCCGCGCGAGGTCCCAGTGACGATAGAACCAGCTTTCGTGTCGCTGGGCCTCGATCTCCTTGGCGAAGACGGTCTGGTCGAGTTTGGCCCGGCGCGCGACCTCGGCGTCGGCGCCCATCTCCTTGGGCATGTGCGCACTGATGGGCGCTGGCGTGCCGGCGCGCATGGTCTGCGCCATGGCAATGCCGGCCACCAGGCCACCCACCACGAAACCACCGATCAGGACCCGCGTTGCCAAACCCATGAGCATGCTCCTTCGTGCGCTGGCGCGAGGCGGTGATCAATCGGCTCTCCCCGTGCCGGCGCAAGGATTTCAACCGGGTGCCGCGGCACCTGCATCACCAGCGGGCGGCAATGTGCGTGACCCTCGATCCGGACTCCCTTCCTCGCGAATGTCACCCCTCGGTAATGCCCATGGCACGAACCAGCCCTCACCGTCTGCCCTCCGCGTCCTCCGCGCCTCCGCGTGAGCGCTCTCCTACTTGCATGCTTCGGAGAAAAGGCAGCTCCCGCGGTGGCGCGGAGGCGCGGAGGGGGAAGGCATGAGGAATCCCCGGCCTTGTGAGGCGGACCAGGCTCGAACAGGAATTGCCAGGTGATGGCCAGCAACCGCCATCCCCTTCGCCTCGCGCTGACCTCATGATCGACGATCCTGATGTCCGCCTCCGTTCGATCCGCATCTTCGAGCGACACATCTTGGTGCGACACCTCGGCGCGGGGAACCGCGCCCGGGCAAAGGCTTTGAAATGCGGAGCCGCCCTTAGCGTACAACTGGTCTGACCATTGGAGCCCTTATGCGATTCCCCTCTCGTCTCATTCCGTTCGCCTGCTGCATCGTCGTGGCCCTCGGCCAGGTGCAGGCCCAGGACGCTCTCGACTTTCCAGGCAAGGACGGCCCCGGCAAAGGCAAGCGCATCGCCCTGATCGCAGGTGACGACGAGTATCGCAGCGAAGAGGGCTTGCCGATGCTGGCCAAGATCCTCAGCCAGCGTCTCGGCTTCGACTGCACGGTATCGATGCCCGCGGGCGCTGACGGGATCATCAAACCAGGCGATCACACCCTGTTGTCCAATACCGGCGCGGTCGAACGTGCCGACGCGATCATCATGCTGCTGCGCTTCCGCTCGTGGAATCCCGAGGCGCTGCAGAAGTTCGAGAGCGCATACCTGCGGGGGGTGCCGATCATCGCCCTGCGGACCTCCACGCATGCCTTCGACCTCAAGGAAGGTGCTTTCAAGAAGTGGCACTGGAAAGGCATGGAGCCGGGTTGGGAGGGCGGCTTCGGCAAGCAGGTGCTCGGCGAGACCTGGGTCGCCCATCACGGCGAACACAAGAAGGAGGGCTGTCGCGGCATCATCGATGAGGCCAACAAGGATCATCCCATCCTGCGCGGCGTGAGCGACGTCTTCGCCGACAGCGATGTCTACACCGCCAACCCTTCCGCCGACTTCACCGTCCTCATGCGTGGCCAGGTGACCGACTCCCTCAAGCCCGACAGCAAACCGGTCGCCGGCAAGAAGAACGATCCGATGCAGCCGATCGTGTGGTTGCGCGAGCGCAAAAACGAGAACGGCAACATCAACCGCATCGTCACCACCACCATGGGCGCGGCCACCGATCTGCAGAGCGAGGGTCTGCGCCGGTTGATCGTCAACGCCGTGCTCTGGGGCTTGAAGCTGGAAGTCCCGGCCAAGGCCGATGTGACCTATGTCGACCCTTACCATCCCAGCTTCTATGGCTTCAACACCGAGCGGAAGAATTTCAAGGTCGAGGAACTCGGCCTGGGCAAACCACTGCCGCCACCGCCGGCCGGTGGCGGCGCGAAGAAGGATGAGAAACCCAAGGAGCCCGAGCTGCCGACCTATCCCCAGCCGCAGAAGGTGACCACCGCTCCAGAGGCGGTGGTCCTGCCGCTCAAGCCGGGCGCGGGTGAACACCTGGTGCTGATCGGCAACTCGCTGGGCGAACGCGATGTGAACTTCGGCCACCTCGAGACGCTCCTGCATCAACGTTTCCCAGGCGAGAAGCTGACCGTCCGCAACCAGTGCAATCCCGCCGACACCGCCGGCTTCCGACCGCACCCTGGGCGCAAGTCGCAGTGGGCCTTCCCTGGAGCGGACAAGTTCAATCCCGACCTCACCCGCCACTTCGGCGTCGGTCATTACCCCTATCCCGACGAATGGCTGACGCAGGCCAAGGCTGACACCATCATCGCCTTTTTCGGCTATAACGAATCCTTCGCCGGCATCGGACAGATCGACCGCTTCAAGGCCGAATTAACGGCCTGGATCGATCACACCCAGCGTCTGAGCTACAACGGCAAGGGCTGCCCCAAGATCATCCTGGCGACGCCGATCGCCTTCGAAAATCGCACCGACGCCTACGACCTGCCCACGGGCGAAGACCAGAACAAACAGCTTGCTGCCTATGCCCAGGCCGTGCTCGCGGTGGCCAAGGACAAGAAGGTCGGCGCCATCGACCTCTATACCCCGAGCGCCGCATGGTTCGCGCTCAAGGGTTCGAAGCTCACCATCAACGGCTGCCACCTCGCCGATAGCGGATATGCCAAGCTCGCTCCGGTGCTGGTCGATGCGCTCTACGGCAAGGGTTCCGTGGCCTCCAAGGCCGATGCCGCGATCCTGCGCGCCGCGGTGCAGGACAAGGATTACTTCTGGGTGAATGATTACCGCATGCTCAATGGCGTGCACGTCTGGGGTCAGCGCTACAAGCCCTTCGGCAACGTCAATTATCCGGAAGAGATCGAGAAGATGCGTGAGATGACGCTGTTGCGCGATGAGCGCATCTGGCAGCTCGCCAACGGCACCGCGGCGGCCGCCGCCAAGCCGGTCGCTCCGGTGGCCATCGGCCCGGCCAAGGTCCCGCTCTCACTGCCGCCGGTCGCCGACGACAAGACCCGGCCCCTGACGCCGGTGCCGACCAATTTCAATCGTCCGATCGAGTTACTCGATGGCACCAAGGCGATCGAGAAGATGACGGTCAAGGATGGTTTCAAGGTCGAGCTGTTCGCCAGCGAGAAGGAGTTCCCCGATCTGCAGAAGCCGGTGCAGATGTCCTTCGACAATCGTGGACGCCTGTGGGTGGCGGTGACGCCGGCCTATCCGCACTACAAGCCCGGCAGCACCTTGCCCAACGACAAGTTGCTGATCCTCGAAGACACCGACGGCGACGGCAAGGCCGACAAGCAGACGGTGTTCGCCGATCACCTGAACCTGCCGATCGGTTTCGAGCTGGCTCCGGAGGGGGTCTACCTGTCGCAGGAGCCGCACCTCTGCCTGCTGATCGATGACAACAAGGACGACAAGGCCGACCGCATGGAGATCCTGCTGACCGGCTTCGACACCCATGACACCCACCACGCCATCCACGCCTACACCGCCGACGCATCGGGCGCATTCTACCTCTCCGAAGGTCGCTTCCTGCACTCGCAGGTCGAGACGCCCTACGGCCCCGAGCGCATGAGCGACGGCGGCGTCTGGCGCTTCAATCCGAGGAACTGGCGCCTCGACCGCTACAGCCAGTGCGACTACAACAATCCCTGGGGCGTGTCGTTCGACGAGTGGGGCCAATGCTACATCAACGATGCGTCGTCCGGCCAGAACTGGTGGGCGCTCGCGCTGTCGACGAAGCTGCCGCATGGCCTGGAAGTGCCCAAGGTCGGCGAGTTCGCGCCCAAGCGTTCGCGTCCGACCTCGGGCGCCGAATGGGTATCCTCGCGCCACTTCCCTGACGAGTGGCAGGGCTACTTCATGCAGAACAACTGCATCGGATTCCTGGGCACCACCGTGTATCAGGTGAGCGAGGATGGCGCCGGCTTCAGCGGCAAGAACGTCGGCGATCTGGTGTCCTCCAGCGACCCCAACTTCCGGCCGGTGGACCTCGAGTTCGCCCCGGACGGCTCGCTCTATTTTGTTGACTGGTACAACCCGCTGATCGGGCACATGCAGCACAACATCCGCGACCCGAATCGTGACACCGTGCACGGCCGCATCTATCGCATCACCTACCCGGCCCGCCCGCTGGTGACCCCGGCGAAGATCGCTGGTGCGAGCATCAGTGAGCTGCTCGACGCGCTCAAGCAGCCCGAGTACCGCACCCGCTATCGCGCGCGGCGCGAACTCGCCGGCCATCCGGCCGCCAAGGTCGTCCCGGCGGTGAAGAAATGGGTCGCGGCGCTCGACCGCAACGATCCGTCCTACGACCGCCACGTCCTCGAAGGCTTGTGGGCGACCTGGCGCCAGAACCTCATCGACCAGGACCTGCTGGTGATGTGCCTGCAGAGCAAAACCCATCAGGCGCGTGCCGCCGCCGTCGAAGTCCTACGCAACGACTTCCGCAAGGTGAAGGACGCTCCCGCCCTGCTGATGGCGGCGGCCAAGGATCCCCATCCCCGCGTACGCCTGAGCGCCATCGTCGCAGGGTCGTGGATGGACAACGAGGACGGGGCCCGCATCGCCCTGGAAGCCTTGCGCGCCCCGCTCGACAAGTGGATGGCTCCCGCCACCGACCAGGTGTTCAAGACCACGCTCGCGGATGAGATCAAAGTCCTGAACGACGCCGGCAAGCTGGTGGATAACCCCAAAGCGATCGAGTACGTCGCCGGTCGTCTGAAGCTTGGCCAGGCGCCGCCCAGCGATGAAGACAAGAAGTACGGTCCCACGCGCAAACTCGACGAGGCCCAGCAGAAGGTCTACGAACAGGGCAAGGCGATCTTCAGCCGGGATGCCCACTGCATCACCTGCCATCAGGCCAATGGTCAGGGACTGCCGAACATCTACCCGCCCCTCACCAGCAAGGAGTGGATCGCCGGCGACGATGTGCGCCTGATCAAGATCGCGCTCAAGGGCCTGTGGGGTCCGCTGGAGGTCGATGGCAAACGTTTCGACCCGACCAAGGGCGTGCCGCCGATGATGGGCTTCGGGCCGATGCTGAACGACCAGGAGATGGCGGCGGTGCTGACCTACGTCCGCCAGTCGTTCGGCAACGACTACGACCCCATCGCTCCCGAAGCCGTCGGCAAGGTCCGCAAGGCGACCAGCGGCCGCGCTAACTTCTGGATGGTCGATGAATTGATGAAGGACCACCCGATCCCGGGATGGGAGAAGTGGAAGGAAGCCAAGTAGATCGCCGCGGTGACTTCGGACCGTCCGGGCGCATGAGACCAACGACGCTCCCCGCGATGACCATCGCGGGGAGCGTCGTTGGTTGGGTGCCCTCAGGTGTTGCGGTGATGGACGCAATCAGTCCAGAGCCGATGCATGCCCCCGGCCTCAGGGCGCCAGCAGCAACCGCCCCCATGAACCGCGGTCCCTGGTCTGGTTGATCCCACCGCTCCAGCCGATGCGGCTCTGCACACGCTTGCCGTCGCCATCGATCACCGCGAGGTCGAACGCGAGCGTCGCTCCGGGCGTGGCGGTCAGGCCAAGGGAGCTCCAGGGGATCGCCGCTTCGAGCACCCAGCCCTTGCCGTCGCTGGTGAGGGTGGCGCTGGCGGAAATCACTGGCGGTACCGACGCTGCGAATAGGAACACCGCAGCACCGGCCGGTGTCGCCCCCAGCACCAGGCGACGATCGCTCGTACGCAGCGGGCCGGCCACGCCGGGCTGATCGCTGGCGATCAGCACTTCGATGGCATCCCCCTGTCCCAGGCCGGCGGCCGCGCCGCGATTGCCGAGCGGAGTCGCATCGCTGACGGTGGCCAAGAGGTACAGATGCGTGGCATCGGAACAGACCTTGACGCTGGCCTCGTTGCCGGCCTGTGCCGGGTCCGCCGCGATGCGCAGCGGTGGAAACCCGGGCCAGTTGGTGCTGGCGCCATCGATGACCATCGGACCGGTCGGGCGCTGGGCCTCGGTGGAGCGCACGCCGCCCGCGCTGCCGCCGCCGCTGCTGAAGCGCGCATCCTCGAATACGAACGGTGCCTTGCCGTCCAGCCACACGTCGTAGATCGCTGTGCGGTTGGTCACGGCCATCTGCGTCAGCAGGTCCTGGTACGGGCGGTCGGTGACGGTGAACAGGCCGATGGCATATCCTTCGCCAGTGAGGCCTTCGAACCAGCGGCCGGTGATCGGCTGGTCGATGAGTTGGAACCACTCGATCCCGAGGACGTAGCCGGTGGCGGCGGCCCCCTCGACATAGTGGCGGTAGGCCTTGCCGCGCGCGCTCTGGCTCGGCAGGTCCATGCGCCCTGGGGGCCCACTTTCCGCCGTGCTGCCCCAATGGAATTCCGTCCACATCTGTGGTTTGCCACCGCTCCAGGTGTGGATGCGGTCGACGAAGGTCCGATCGATGCCGTAGGTGTAGTAGTTCACCGAGATGACATCGAGGTACCTGCCCGCGGTGCGCACCAGTTGTTCGTCGTTCGCGGTGCCGGGCTGCCAGCGGTTGCCGATCAGCAGATGGTTGGAGTCGACCTTGGCGAAGGCGGTGCGGATGAGCTGGTAATAGGTGTCGAGCAGCAGGCCGGTGAAACGATGGACATCCGTGCGTGCCGGCCCGGTCTTCACCGGCAGCGGCAGATCATGGAGAGCCTCGAACGAGGCGGCCGTCAATCCCCAGGCGCGGTTGAAGGCGGCGATGTCGCCGTGGGTCCGGCTCAGCTCCGCCACCAGCCGACGTTTGCAGGCCTGGCTGCCTGAAAGCCCTGGGATGATTTTCGGCAGGTCTTCGAAGGCCTGCTCGTTCTCGAGGAACCAGCCGATGATCAGCGGGTCCTGCGCCAATGGTGCGACCTCCTTGGCGAAGAGCTGATCGATCTTCACCGCGACCTCGACGTCGAAGGGATCGAAAACCCCGCGGACCCCAGGGATCTGGTGGCCGAGCGTCCAGGTGCCCAGCGGCAGCATCGGCGTCCACGGCCATGCACGTGCACGAGCGGTCGGCGAGGTGCCACTGAAGGCGCCGGAGGAGTTGAAGCCGGCGGCGCGCACGCGGTCGATCATCGCGCCCCAGCGCTGCTCGGGATCCCAGGCCCCGTACTTCCGGATGCAGTTGGCGATGTAGAAGGAGACGTTGTCTCGAGCGCGATAATCCGGCGTGTGCCAGGCGGCGCGGAACCCGCCATCGAAGGGGGGCAGCCAGGCATAGGCCTGCGTGCGACCTTTGACGTGGGTGTAGTCCTCGCCTGGGCCCATGCTGCAGATGCCGAGGTGGAAGAAGGCGTTGCCGGCGGGATCCACCAACAACCATGTGCCGGCCGCGGTGCCGCCCTGGCGCTCCAGGTGGAAGAAGCCCGTGGCTTTAAGACCCAGACGTCTGCCGCTGTCGGCGACGCCGCCATAGCCATCCAGAGCGCGGCCACCCTTGAATGAGGCCCAATACGCGGCTTCACCTGCCTGGTCCTTGGCCAGATCGCCGACGTCATGGATTTTGCCGGGAAACTCGCGGCGGGCATCCTGGCCGAAGTCGTCCGCCAGCACCACCGCCTTCACCGCTGAGGTATCGAGGCGGACAATGATCTTCTGCCTCAGGTGGTCCTTGCTCACCGGCGCGCGGAACCACCACGTGAATGCGTCCCAGCCCCACTCGAGATTGTCCTGGAGCTGATGGAAGCTGAAGGCCGGCACCGTGATCAGCAGGGCGGTGCCAGTGAGATCGGTGAAGCGCACCTCCTGCTGCGTGCCCTGATAGAGATGCGGCTTGGGTGGTTTCTCACGCGGGAACTCCCCCGCCATATCCCCGAGCCGCCAGCTGCCGCCGCGTCGCAGCCCCGATGGGAGGTTGGTGTTGCAGCGCCAGCCATCGATGCCGACGGGCAGGCGATCGAAGGAGAGGGCGAGGTCGCTAGCGGAGATGACCAGCGTCAGCACGGTGCCGTCGGGATAGGTCACCGTCGCGGTGGTGCCCGCATGGCGCTTGCCGATGGGCTTCAGCGTCTTGTTCCCAGGGCCTGACAGTTCCGGCCACTCCATGGTCAAAGCGCCGAGCGACCCCGCGTTTACGCGAATGCCGTCATCATGGAATCCCAACGGTGCGTCGCTGGCATGGACGGTGGCATGAGCGGTGACAAGGAGGGTCAGCAGCAGCAGGCGGATCATGGCGAGGTCCCAGGGATGGAGATGCGCATATCCCGGACCGGCATCGCCAGGCGCGGGGATGATCCAACGGCCACGTGATCACGGTGCGACCGTGAAATCACGACCCGCTCCGTAAGGACCTGATTTATGATTTACTCCGCAGGCCTAGGCGGCTGCTGACCACGTCACCCCGGTGATCAGGTGAGGAAGCGGATCGACAGCGGATAACGCCAGACCGTGCCGTTGTTGGCCTTGACCGCCGCCATGATCGGGAACACCAGCTCGAGGAGCAGGAGCGCCAGCAGCATCGGAATGCCGATGAGGGCGAAGCAGAGCACGATAGAAATGATGAGGTAGATGAGGAAGGAGATGAACCAGTTGAGCGCGTTCTTGCCGTGCGCGTCGATGACCGCCGAATCCTTCTTGTTGGTCGCCCACATCACGATCTGCAGTACCAGGCCGGCGAACGGGATGACCAGGTTGATGAACGCCGCCAGGTGTAGCAACATGCCGAAAGTCTCTTCCGGCATGCCCCAATAAAGCGTGGTGCTTCCAGGCTGGTCGCGATCGAGGATCTTGCTCTTTTCGGCCTGGAATTCGGCGTCGGTGAGCACGCCCTTCTAGCGCAGCTCGTCGAGTTTCTCGAGGTTCTCATACGACATGTTGGACGCCTTGCCTGGTGAAGTGCGCGGAAATCTATGCGCTGTGCCCGGTGAGGCCATCGAGGACTGGGATTATTTGGAGAAAGGCTGGCCGCAGAGCCGCAGAGACGCAGAGGCGAAAAACCTGTTTTTGTCTTCCTCTGCGTCTCTGCGTC
>JANPIY010000638.1:0-1634 GCA_031425255.1 Planctomycetota bacterium | reverse complement strand
ATCACCCAGGCTCCGGGAAATGAGCGCCACCGGTGCGACCAGGATACGCTGGGCGAAAACGTAGTGTCCGACCACCTCGATCCCGAAGTACCGGTTCAGGAACAGGATGGGGCCCTGCTGCGCGACCGAATTGGTCAGATCGCCCAGTGTGCCCCACCCCCAGCAGTTCCGATGGCTGCGAATGACCGCGATAACGCCGGCCATGGAAGCGGCGCCGCGCGCCGGCGTGCGCTCCAGGAGTCGATAGGCGAGCAGGACAGATGCCACCTCACCGAAGCATGTGGCCAGGATCAGGGGATTCATTCCGTCCGCCGTGCCGTGGAAGTAGCCACCTACCAGGGCCGCCGTACAGAATGCGACTGCTCGCACCAGGTTGCACAAGCCGACCGCCTTGAACCGCTTTTGCTTGAGCAGGGCATAGGTGTAGCCGGACCTGCTCGCGAGTAATGCTCCCGTGGTTCCCAGCAACAACCAGGTAGCGGCTCCCGCGATCCCGACGCTTCCCGGCACCAGTTGGTCAATCCCGATGAGGACCAGGATCAACAACACCGACAGCAGCGAAGCGAGAACGTTGATGGCATCCAGGATGCCCGCCGCCGCGTCTTCGCTCGCGGAAAGGATGGCGATCTCGAGCCTTCCCGAAGCGATCAGCCCGATGATCGCCGATAGGGAGAAGAACACTCCCCACTCGCCCAGCCGCGCTGGAGTGTACAAGATGGCGAACAAGGGCAGGCAGGCGAGCTGCAGCAACTGTGCGCCACCCGTCCCAGCCAGGATCTGGAGTGCGCCCCGCAGTTGGCCCAGTGAGGGAAAGTGGGTCCTCATGCCCTGGCAGTCACCGGCCCGGAACCACGGTTGCGGCGATCCATTCGCCGAGCCGCCTGGAGTACTGTCGCGACGAGTCGGCGGTCAGGTGGCTGCCGTCATAGCTGGTCAATCCCTCCCGTACCCCCTCAAACCACTGCGCTCCGGCTGCTGCCACCTGGGCCTTGATGCCGGGTTCGTCGAATTCGCCCAGGGTGTTCTCAAGCAGGTCCATGTCTACGGTGGTCGGTGGCCTGAACGCCACCACGCGCATGCCTTGCCCGACCCGCACCGCGATCCAGTCGCAGAGGGCGGCGACCCGCGCTGAGCGGCAGCGATTTTCCGGCTTGGCAAAGCCATCGCGGTACTCGTTGAGGCCGCGCCTCGGGTCTCTTGGCGTGGTGTCCGACTCGGCCCAGCCATTGTTCCAGAAGCGCTGATGATAGATCGCCTCCGAGAGGTCGGTCGCAGTCTGGAGCCGCCATTGCAGTCGATCGACCGGCGAGGCGATATAGGAGGGCATGGCCGCCGACATCAGGGCGTCGATCCGTCCCTGCAGACCCGTCGGTCGGATCCGGTAGGATGCCCAATGCCGGTTCCCCACCACGTCCGCACCGTCCGAGAGCGCATTGGCGGTGATCCCGATGACCACCAGGCGGAGATCGCTCCCCGGCGCCAGCTTGCCAACGGCCGCGTCCAGGTACTCGGCGGTCAAGCCCGCCCCGCTGAACCCGAAATTGAGGATCTTTCTCGTCTCCAATCCCATGGCCTGGGGAGAGATGCCACGATAGACGCGCGAATCACCGGCCACGACGATGTCGTGGACGCTC
>JANPIY010000637.1:0-2755 GCA_031425255.1 Planctomycetota bacterium | reverse complement strand
GATGGATCTTCTTTTTTGTGGTGACGCCAACCCCGTCCAGGGACCACGCCTCCGATCTATGACCATGCGCCCCACCCATCATGCCAGCCAGGGATTTTCCATCCTCGAGGTGATGATCGCCATCGCCATCCTTGCGACGGTCCTATCGGTTCTAGCGGGCAATATCTTTACCCTGAGCACCGCACGCACCGCAGCCAAGGAGAGCGCGATCGTCAATGAGGTCATGCGTGGCCTGGTCGAGCGCATCCAGGCGGCTGACTTCACGACGCTCGGGCAGCTCAACTCGAATCGCGGCAATCTCGGCGCCTGGTCCTGGCACAGGCGTCGGTTTACGCGCCCTCCGGCGGTCGCCGCGGCCAACCCGCCGATGACCGAGGAGATCCCCTCCGCCGCGGTTCCGCTCCTCGCTGACGCCGCCAACGTGCTGCCCTTCGCCAACTGCCTGCTGCCGATTTACGACGGCAGCAAAACCCTGATCAGCCCGGGCATCCTCCAGGAACCCTCGGGGGTTCGCGATCTGCGCATCTACATCGAGTACTACCGCGAGGAAGTCATCCGCACGGAACTGACAGCCTCGCTCACCCCGGGCCGGACCTTTCGCGAGATCTGCTCGTCCACAGGCGCGTACGCCGGACAGAACGCTCTGATCTTCCCGGACGACAATACGATGAACACCGGCGAGATCCCCGGCAAGTCAGTGCTGATCCGGTTGCTGGTGACGTGGACCTCGCAGGCGGGTGGCACCCGCGAGCGTGAAATCAGCGTGGCGCGGAGACTGTGATGAAGATGAACCCTCTATCACGGCGCCGTGGCACCACCTTGCTCGAAGTGATCGTCGCCCTGGGCATCTTCGTCACCGTCCTGGTAGGGATCATGCAGGGTCTCATCGCTACCAGGAATTACGTCGGTGAAGACGAGATCCGCAACGATCTCGAGTTGGAAGGACTGCGCCTGCTCAAGGAGTTCACCGGTGATCTGGGCAACTCCGCGTGGTTCCATGTCGAGCCGTTACCAGTAGGCACCATCACGTTACCGGTCCTCGTCAACAAGCCGGTGCCCATGCTCGTTTCCCCCGAGATCCTGCCGAACGTCGGCAAGGGCGCTGCGGGCGCGGGCACGACCGACTGGGGCGACCAGCTCGACTTCGTCAAACTGCGCTTGAAGGATCTCACCGCGTTGTCGCCCTACGAGCTACGCGTCCACACTGCGCGCATCAACCTGCAGAGCAGTGTAGCAACCTCTCTCGACCAGTTCCTTACCGCCAAGTCGGCGAACAATCTGATCGTCAACGAGGAATGGTCTCCCGGCATTGATGAGGATCTCGAACCCTACGTCTGGCCGGTATTTGAATCAGGGAAGGCAGCACTCACCTTCGACCAGAACCGTTGCCTAGCGTCACCCGCGAACAGTCCCCGGCTGTATCGCTATATCGTGCGCGCCATCCCTGGGACAACCAATGGCCGCATGGTGCGTCAGTACAGTAACGGACCAGGTCTCAGTTACGCAGCGATCCCGACTCACGCCGTCCTGTTGACCCACTCCGGCGCCACCATCACCCCGCCCGCCATCACCAATACACCCAACCCGTGGATCGACGACGTGATCCTCAGCGACAACATCAAGGCGACCAACGACCCGCGCTTCCCGACCCTGGTCGGCACACCGGGCCTACGATTCGATACGAATCTGACCGATCCTTCCCTGAGTCCCAATCAGGTGCGCATCACCGTGATGCTGGTGCGCACGCCCGTTAATTCCAACGACGGCACGGTCGTGCGGCGCGTCATCCAGACGTCAGTCGCCATGCGCAGCATCACCTACAATTGAGGTATCCCATGTCGAACTTCCCGCTCATGCACCTCTCCCACGTGCGCCGCGGCAATGCGCTGATCGCAACCCTCATCATCTCGGTGACCGTGGGTTTGGCGATCAACCTCTCATCCGATCGCATGAACGGCCTGGCGGTGCAATCCCAGCAGGACCACGCCAAGCTGCAGGCTCGCCTGGCTGCGGAATCGGCGGCGGCGCTGATCGAAGGACGACTGGTTGAGGATGCATCGTCGGATACCCGCCTCCTCACCCGCCACGTGGTGGAGACGAGCAAGGGGTGGGTATGGGGACTGCCAGGTCATCTCAGCAGCGGCGCCGATACGGTCACCGGGTTGCGTATCGGCAACTGCCAAGTGTGGTGGCGCATCGAGCCGGTGAAGGTGTGGACCAAGACGGTTACCACCGGGGACGCGGAGCCCAGCGGCGGCAAGTTTGCCATCAATCCTAATAGCGATGATCTCAACAGCACGAACCAGACCGCCTATGACGATCTGGTCGAGTCCGCAAAGACAACGATGCTCAGCGAGAACGACCGCAACTTCATTTTCCGCATCGTCACCGAGGCCTACTACCTCAAGGATCCTGACGACATGACCAAGAATGCGCGCACGGACGCGACCGCGCGCCTGTGCTCAGCCCAAGCCACCCGGGTGGTGCAGTACACCATGGTCAATCTTTTCGAGTACGCGATCTTCTACGCCGCACGCGGGAAGGTGGGCGATCTCGAATTCTGGCAAGGCACCGGAATGGCTGTGAATGGCCGCGTGCACAGCAATGGTGCGATTTATATCGGCGGCGGGGGGCAAGCCTACATGTCTAAAAAATATCACGAGGCAGCGAGCGGAAATGGCGGTCTTGCGATCGGAAATCTGCAGGAAACCACTCGCGTAACCGCGGTCGATGGCATTTTCCGCATGCGCAAGCC
>JANPIY010000636.1:0-1829 GCA_031425255.1 Planctomycetota bacterium | reverse complement strand
GACATGTGCTGCATCAGGTGATTCATCGCCTGGTTTCGGCGACGCCCATCGCGGAAATTTTTGAGTTGGTTGAACAGGTAACCCTGCGTCTTGCCACGGCAAGGAAGGACGAGCGACGAACGCCGGCTACTTTCCACGCATCGCTGGCAAGACGCAGGGTTACCTGTTCAACCAACTCAAAAATTTCCGCGATGGGCGTCGCCGAAACCAGGCGATGAATCACCTGATGCAGCACATGTCGGACGACTACCTCCGCGACATCGCCGAATACTTCGCCGAGCTGGACCTGCCCTACCCGCCAGCGCAGGCACACGGGCTGCCCGTTCAGCAAGTTCAACGCGCTGAGCAGCTGGTGTTCAACGGCGCGCCAGAGCGCAACGTCCCGGCCTGTGTCTCTTGCCACGGCACCAACATGGCCGGACGCCAGCCTGCGATGCCCGGCCTTCTCACGCTCCCGGCGGACTACCTTATCGGGCAACTCGGGGCCTGGCGCACCGGATTGCGCAAGGCCGCGGCGCCCGACTGCATGGCCGAGGTGGCGAAGCGCCTCACCACCGAAGAGGTCAGCGCCGTCTCCCGGTGGCTGTCAGCACAGACGCTTCCCACCGGCACCAAGCCGCAGGCCGGGTCGTCTGAACCGCTTCCCATTCGTTGCGGGAGCGGGGAGTGATGCCATTCAACTGGCTCCGACCGCTGCTTGCCGGGCTGATTGCTTCGGCCGTCCTGCTCACGGTCTTGGTAGCTTGGTTGAATTTCCGGGGTGAGGCTCCTGTTGACCGCGAGCTGAAGAATGTTGCGATGTCCCCTTCGGTGCTCGAGCGCGGGGCGTACCTTGCACGCGCAGGCAACTGCATCGGTTGCCACACGACGACCGGCGGCGCAACGTTTGCAGGCGGCCGCGGGGTCGACACACCGTTCGGCGTGGTCGTTGCGCCAAACATCACACCGGATGTCAAAACCGGCATCGGCAGCTGGTCCTCTAGCGAATTTTGGCGCGCGATGCACCACGGCCGCTCGAAAGACGGGCGATTGCTCTATCCGGCCTTCCCCTACCCGAGCTTCACGTATGTCACTCGTGAGGACTCAGACGCGCTGTATGCGTTCCTGAAGTCCATGCCAGCGGTCGAGAAGGCGAATCAGCCGCATGCGCTGCGCTTTCCCTACAACACGCAGGCTGCGCTGGCCATCTGGAGGGCGCTGTACTTCAGCCCCGGTGAATTCAAACCTCACGCTGAGCAGAGCGCGGAGTGGAACCGAGGCAAATACCTGGTGCAGGGACTGGGCCACTGTGCCGCCTGCCACTCCGGTCGAAACTTCCTCGGAGGCACCAGCTTGAATGCCGAGTTCTCCGGCGGCTTGATGCCGGACGCCACGTGGTACGCCCCGTCGCTCGCGTCCCCATCGGAAGCGGGCGTCCAACGTTGGCCTCGTGGAGACGTCGTGAAGCTTTTGAAGGATGGCGTTTCAGAGCTCGGCTCCGTTTCCGGTCCGATGGCGGAAGTCGTGTTCACCAGCACCCAGTACCTGAGCTCCAACGACCTCCACGCCATGACCCTGTACCTGGCCTCGATTCCGGTGAGAGAGAGCCCTCCAAAAGAGGTGAAGCAAGCCGCGGGCGACACGTACGCCCGGGGCGCGAAGCTTTACGAGCAGCACTGCGCCTCATGCCACGGTGACAAGGGACAAGGTGTATCGGGCATCTATCCACCGCTGGCAGGCAATCGAGCCGTGACCCTGCCGTCCCACAACAACATGGTGCAGGTCATTCGACAAGGCGGTTTCATGCCGACGACCGCGGGCAACCCTCAGCCCTTCGGCATGCCCCCTTT
>JANPIY010000635.1:0-1610 GCA_031425255.1 Planctomycetota bacterium | reverse complement strand
GCGTCTTTGCGCCTTGGCGGTGGAAGTGGATGTCGGCTGTCTAGGTAATTGAGGAAGCTCGGTAAACTGCCTTTGTCCCCCTCAGGACGGTTGTTGCTTCATGCTCAAGGCGATGCGCCGGCGTTCAGCGTCGATCGCCAGCACCCGGACCGTGACCTGCTGGTGCACCGCCACCACCGCGGCGGGGTCCTGGACGAAACCATCGGCGAGTTCGGAGATGTGGACCAGGCCATCCTGTTTGATGCCGATATCGACGAAGGCGCCGAAGCGGGTGACGTTGGTGACGATCCCAGGCAGGACCATGCCCACCGTGAGGTCGCTGATCGCGTGCACGTCAGCAAAGTGGAAGGCGCTGAAGGCGGGACGCGGGTCACGGCCGGGTTTGGCCAGTTCAGCGAGGATGTCGCGCAGCGTCGGTTCGCCGACCTCCTGATCGCACCAGCGCCGCAGGTCGACGCGCTGATGCAGATCGCCCAGGCGCATCAGCACCTTGACGTCGACCGCCAGGTCGGCGGCGATGCGCCGCACCAGGGCGTAACGTTCCGGATGGACGGCGCTGGCGTCCAGCGGCTCGGGACTGTCGCGCAGGCGCAGGAAACCCGCGCACTGTTCGAAGGCTTTGGCACCGAGCCGTGGCACCTTGAGCAGTTCGCGGCGGTCGCGGAAGCCGCCGTGTTCACGCCGGTGCACCACGATGGCCTTGGCCAGGGCCGGCCCCAGGCCGGAGACGTGGGCCAGCAATTGCTCGCTGGCGGTCGACAGCTCGACGCCGACCTGATTGACGCAGCTCTCGACCACCCGCGCCAACGCCGCCCGTAACCGTGGCTGATCGACATCGTGCTGGTACTGGCCGACGCCGATGGATTTGGCATCGAGTTTGACCAGCTCGGCGAGCGGATCCTGCAAGCGGCGGCCGATCGAGATCGCCCCGCGCACGGTCAGGTCGAGGTCGGGGAATTCGCCGCGCGCCACCTCACTGGCGGAATAGATCGAGGCGCCCGCCTCCGATACCAGCACGACCGGCAGCCCGAGCCCGAGCCCCTCGAGGAAATCCGCGGTCTCACGTCCGGCGGTGCCGTTGCCGACCGCGATCGCCGACGGGTGGTGGGCGGCGATCAGGCCGCGGATGATGGCGGCGGCCTCGTCCTGGCGGCGGCTCTCGTGCGGGAAGATGATGGTCGAGGCCAGCAACGCGCCCTGATCGTCCAGGGCGACGGTCTTGCCGCCGCTGCGCAGGCCGGGGTCGATCGCCAGCACCGCCTGGCGGCCATAGGGCGCCGCCAGCAGCAGGCCGCGCAGGTTTTCGGCGAACACCGCGATCGCTTCGGTATCGGCGCGTTCCTTGGCCTGGGCGAGGACTTCGTTCTCGAGCGCGGGGGAGAGCAGGCGCTGATAGCCATCGACCACGGCCAAATCGAGCTGCTCGCGGCCACGCCCCTGATGCCGGTCGGCGCGCAACCAGCGCTGCCGCACCAGCGCGAGCGCGGTCTCTTCCGGTGGCTGGGGGGTCAGGCTGTGAGGGCGCAGTGTTGAGATCCCCAGGTCTGCGCGAAACGCCGCGGAAAAATGTTGGGTCTTCGGCTTGATCAGTGGGAGCTGTGCTGTCGATG
>JANPIY010000634.1:0-4682 GCA_031425255.1 Planctomycetota bacterium | reverse complement strand
CGAAATAAAGCAGTGATGTCGCGAGTGTCCGGTTCATGACAGGGCCGTCTCGTCAGTGAGGCAGTCACTGTCTCTGAATGACGACATCCGCACACCATCACACCGAGTCACACCCGTCGCCGATGAGTAGCGCCACCTGCGTAGCACGGCCTGGATCCTGACGGGCAGATCGTCGCACAACGAGTCGCCCTCCGGCTGCCCATCGCTAGGCCCGAGCGATGAACGACAGCGTCCACCGAACGTCGTTAGGTGGACGCTCAACCACGGGCGAGACGCCAATGCTGGAAAGCTCAGATATTTGGCCGCAGAGACGCAGAGGTGAAAAACACCCTGTTTTCCTTTACTCTGCGTCTCTGCGCCTCTGCGGCCGATTCTTCTTCGTTAGCTTAAAAGCATCGGCGAGACGCTCGTGCCACGGCGGGCGCCCCTTCCAGCGGCCACCGGGACCCTCTTGGCCAATAGGGTGGGTACATGGGCGGCAGTGCCCCCGGCGGGCGCCAGGCGAGCAGAGCCCGCGAACAACCATCGCCGGCGCGCGAGGTGCGACCAGACTTGCTCGGGTTTGAAAACAGGGCGCAGCAAAACGCGCGCAGAGCGGTGCAGCAGCGACGCCCGCAACAGGCGTGAGCCGCAGCCTACTCGAGCCGCGCCTACAGCCCCATAAACCAGCATCCGACCTTGAAGATGATGCCGTTGCTGGCGACTTTCCCGGCCACCATCAGCTTGCGCCGTTCCATCAGCTTGGGCTGGACCTTGGTGCGGAACCACACCGTGAACACATACATGGCGATGGCGATGATGGGTGCTGCGATCAGCCCGATCACGGTCATCCCCAACCAGCCGGTGTGCGACCAGTGGCTCAGATGCAGGAACGGGATGTCGGCGCAGGTCTGCGCGAACCCCGACAGGCTCTCGCCGATGGCGGCGGCCGGCACCGGCAGGGCCAGGGCGATGAGTTTGCCAAGGCCGAAGAACAGCAGCAGCGAGGCGAGGTGGCAGTTGATCACCAGCCCGAGGAACAGCAGCGTGAACCCCAGCGGCGAAGGCCCGGCGGGAGGGAAGATCGGCAGCAGTCCGAGCATCACACCGAACCAGGCGCCCAGGGCGAGCTGCCACGGTGCGGTCGAGGAGGCGATGGCCTTGAGCAGGCTGCGGAGGAATTTGAGCAGGGTGAGCATCAGTTACCGAGCCCCTTGAAGAGGTCCTTCGCCTTGTCGGCCGCGCCCTTGAGCTGCGGATTCTTGTCGAGCTGCTTATCGAGCTGCTTCTGGGTTTCCTCGAGCGCCTTGTCCTTCGCCGCATCGGTGGCGGCGCCCATCGCACTGGCCTTGAGCGAATCGAGGCCGGCGTCGGTGAAGACCGGCTGCACCAGGGTGCCGCCCAGCCTGGGTGACCACGCCACCGGCTTGCCCCCGAACGCGTTGACCGCCGCCGCGAACTGGCGGGCGAGGTCGCCGGCGTCCTTGTCGGGCTGCATGCTCATCTGGCTCAGCGTGCTGGTCACCGTGCTGAGCTGCTGCCAACCCGTCCAACTGGTATCGATGGTGAGATCGGCCAGCCCCTTGGCGCCATAGGACGCCAAGGCATCCCCTGAGATCTGCCGACTGGAGAGGGCCTCGATCGGCACCTGCTTGGCATCCAGTTTCATGGTGCCGGTACGCCCACCCTGACGATTGATCGCGAGCGCCAGCGGACCGCTGCCCATGGTCGTGAGGTCGCCCTTCAGATCCATGACCTCGTCGGAGTTCAAGCGGAGCGCCACGTTGGAACCCTTCAGCGCGAAGCCGGTCAGATCGAATGGCGATTCATCGGGGAGGCCCAGGGTGGTACCGGTGATCGACAGATGACGGACCAGCACCCGCGGCCAGCTGCCGCCCGGTTGCGGCTGCGGCTCATAGCGGATGGCGTCGGGCCAGTCGTGGGCGACGGTCGGCTTGGCCGGCACCTTTTCCCCTGGCGGCTGCGGCGTTGGCTCCTTGCCCGGCTCGCCGGGCTTGGCCTCCTCGCCGCTGTCGGGCGCGTATTTCCGGTACCAGTCCATCAGCTGTTTGCCGAGGCCGAGCCAGTCGGTCGGCTTGCCCGGCTCGCCGGTGGGATCGAGCACCGGCACCCGGCCTTTGGTACGACGGAGGTTTCCGCTCAGGCCTTCGATCACCAGGCTCTCGATCACCACGTCGCCCGAGCTGATGCTGTCGAGCAGGGCGACGTCGGCGTTCAAGGTGGTCGCGGTGAAGACGTCAGTGGGCTCGCCGATCTCGCGCAGGAGCAGCGCGCGGCCGGTCACCGCGCCGCCGAAGACACTGACCGCCAATTCGCTGCCCGGGGCCAGCTCCAGATTCTGGGCGGCGAGCGTGCTCCTGACCTTGGCGACGATCCACGGTTCGATCACCAGCGGGAACAGCAGGACGCCGATGAGGGCCACTCCGAGCAGGAAGATGACGGCGGAGCGGCGGAGGATTCCCGGCGCCTTGGCGATCACGGGTGTGCTCTCAGCAGGCGGCGACGCGGCGTCGGGAGACGTCTCGGTCATGGGTGGTTCCAGCAGGGGGAGGAGATCAGAGGGTCTTCACGGGGCGGCGACCGCATTGGCGTGACCGCAGCGCGGGCAATTCAAGCTCTCGCCGCGGGTGCGGTGGGCGGTGCTGACCCAGGTTCCACAATTCTTGCAGGTCATGGCCTCGGCGACGCCATCGCCAGCGGCGGCGACCGGCGCATCGCCGTCATCGAGTTCGAGGTCGTCGTCGTCGCTGGACAGATCTACCGCGGCATCGGCGACGCCCATCTCACCCATGTGGAAGGTGAGGCGCGCCTTGCCGCACTTGACCACGTCCTTCTCGCCCAGCCTGGTCTTGCCGCTGAGCTTGTCCTGATTCAGCCAGGAACCGTTGGAACTGCCGAGATCCTCGATGAACCAGTCGTCGCCCGACTTGGTGAAGGCGGCGTGTTCGCGCGAGATCGAGGTGTGTTTGATCGGGATGTCGGTTTCGGACGCGCGGCCCAGGACCATGCGATCCTTGCCCAACGCGCTGCGTGTATAGCCTTCGGCGCCCTTGATGCGGATGGTGACGAAGGCCATGGGTTCTCCTGGTCCTTCAGATACCGGTATCCCCGCAGCGTTCAAGCCGAGGCGACGCGGATTTCCCGACGTTTCGCCTGAGTCATCCACTTCCGGGCATAGCCGACCACATGGACCAGATTGTTACCCTCGACGACCAACGTGCCTGGAGCCGCGCCGCGCGCGCCGCCGGCAAACGCATCAGCTTCGTCCCGACCATGGGCGCCCTGCACGAGGGCCACCTCAGCCTGATCGCCCGCGCTCGCGCCAAGAGCGACGTGGTGGTGGCCTCGGTGTTCGTCAATCCCACCCAATTCGACAATGCCGCCGACTTCGACCAGTACCCGGTGACCATGGCCGACGACCTCGCCAAGCTCCAGGCGGCTGGCGTCGACGCGGTGTTCACCCCGACCAAGGAGCTGATGTTCCCCGACGGCTACTGCACCTTCGTCGAACTGGTCGGCCCGCTGACCGACAAGCTGTGCGGCGCCGCCCGCCCTGGGCACTTCCGCGGTGTCGCCACGGTGGTGACCAAACTGTTCAACATCGTCCAGCCCGACGTGGCGGTGTTCGGCGAGAAGGACCTGCAGCAGGTCCTGATCATCAACCGCCTGGTCAAGGACCTCGACCTGCCGATCGAGGTCGTGGTCTCTGAAACCCTGCGCGAAGCCGACGGTCTGGCGATGTCGAGCCGCAACCGCCGGCTGTCGCCGTCGGCCCGCGCCAAGGCCCTCGACCTGCCGCGTGGCCTCGAGCAGGCGCGCCGCGCCTTCCTCCAGGGCGAGACCAACAGCCTCAAGCTGTGCGAGTTCGTCTACAATGAACTGCTGATCCACGAGGGCGTCGAGGTCGACTATTGCGACGTCGTCAGCCTGCACGACTTCGCCGAGAAGGACCGCGCCGACGAGACCTGCTTCGTCGCCGCGGCGGCGTTCGTCGACGGCATCCGCCTGATCGATCACATCCATCTCAACGGCCCGGCGATTCCGGTCGCGATCGATGCTTAGGATCGTCCGACGTCCGATGTCCGATGTCCGATGTCTTTCAGATGATGGTGGGCCCGGTATTCCCGAGCAGGTCTCTGCGGCCCTGGTCCTGCTCGGACATCGGACATCGGACATCGGACATCGGACATGAAAGTCGACGTCTACCACGGCATGAACGACTTCCAGCGCGAGGCCATCGCCGCGCTCGAAGGGCCCCTGCTGGTCATCGCCGGGGCGGGCTCGGGCAAGACCCGCGTCATCACCCACCGCATCGCCAACATCATCCAGCAGGATGTGCGCGCCGACCGCATCCTCGCCATCACCTTCACCAACAAGGCCGCGGGCGAGATGAAGGAGCGCGTCGAGCGCCTGATCCACGTGAAGACGCCGTGGATCACCACCTTCCACAGCGCGGGCCTGCGCATCCTCAAGCTCGAGCAGGCGGCCACCGGCTTCAAACATCCCTTCAGCGTGATGGACGAGGACGACCAGAAGCGACTCGCCAGGCGCATCTGCAAGGAGCTCAAGATCGAACCCAAGATGATCGATCCGCGCAAGATCACCTCGCGCATCAGCCAGTGGAAGAATCAGCTGGTCGATATCGCCAAGGTCGAGCCCAACGACGACATCGACATCTGGGC
>JANPIY010000633.1:0-5423 GCA_031425255.1 Planctomycetota bacterium | reverse complement strand
TCTACCAGAACCGCGTGACCCTGGCCTTCGAGGACGTCACCAAACAACTGGTCCTGACCATCGCCAACAATGCGACCGAACACCTGGTCGACCACGGCATGATCACCCAGAGCGAGCTGTTCACCTCACCGGGAACCACCGCCCTGGTGCCGCCGATGGTGGACCCCGACGCGCCCTACGTCGATCCCCGTTGCCTGGGCAGCGAGCAGGCCGGACTGACTCCGCCCACTGGCGTGACGCCGCGGCCACTCGCTCCCAAACGTCCCTTCAACCTGGTGCAGCACCGCTATCAGCTCGACAAGACTGATGGGCTGAAGGTCGACCAGTGGTACTTCGTCCAGTTGTCCTTCGTCGGCAACGATCCAGGACACATGGCGATCATCGTCAACGGCATCGTCGGCAAGGACATCACCCGTCCGAGCAGCGCCGGCACGTTGACGATGAGCCAGATCGGCGACCACCTCACCCTGCCGTCGCTGGTGCTGCGCACGGCGCTGCCAGCTACGCCGGATGTCCGCGCCGGCGGCGGCAAGACCCTGCTGGTACCACGCATCACCGTCGACGCCTACGCCGTCGATCCGGTGACGCAGCAGGTCTTCACCGGCGCTGGCGCCCTGGCCGCGCTATTGCCCACCCGCGGGGTGGTGCGCATCGGCAACGAATTCATCAGTTACGACGACCTCCAGGGCAGCGCCCTGGTGCACTGCATGCGCGGCCGTCGCCAGGACAGCTTCAACGATCTTCCCGGCGGCAATCCCTACGCCTGGGTCCAGATCGAAGAGCATCTCGACGGAGACCAGATCCTGGCGGGCGGCATCCGTTACAATCCGGACGGTGAAGGCCACCTGTGGCCAGGGATGTGCCGCTTGGCGCACAACCTGTCCAACGGCGACCCGCTGAACTACTACCGCGTCTGGGCCGAGCTCACCACGCCGACCACCATCGACATGACGGCCGTGCCGCCGGTCCCGGTGCTGTTGCAGGACGCGGTCATCATCCCGATCGAGAAGGGTTCCCTACTGCTCCCACCGGCACAACAACCGCAGTGGCCGCCACGCGGGTACGCCCGGCTGTCCTCCGGCGAGATCGTCTACTACGACAATGGCGCCGCGCCGAGCGGCCCGATGGTGGTGCTCAATAATGTGGTACGCGGTCAATTGGGGACCACTGCCGCCGATATCCACTGGCCGCTGGTGCCGACGCCCACCACCGTTCCCAGGATCAGGGTCATCAGCTTCGAGGTGGACAGCAATCCGATCGGCACCTTCCCGGAACGGGTCGCACCGACGCCGGCCAATCCGACCCCACGCCAGGAAGAGTTGCTGGTCCAGCTCATGGATACCGCCACCAGCCGCATCGAATGGATCGCCTATGATCAACTGGATGCCACCTATGGGGCCTTCTACTTCATCCAGCGCGACGGCTTCGCTTTCGACCCGGCGCGGCGGGCGGCCGGCAGCCGCGCACGCCAACGCACCGCCTTCGCCGCGACCGATATACCGATGGGTGACACCAAACCCTTCCGCGGTGCGAACGGTACGCTGGTCCTGCCGGTCCAGACCTCCTTCCACCATTCGCACGTCCTGGTCACCGGCGATGTCCTCACCATCACGCCGACCCTACCGAGCGCGACCGGCTCCCAGCGGCCGGTCTGCGTGCGTTATGCTGCCACCGATGGTTTCCATCTCACCGCCGGCAAGCAGGCGGGCATGCCCGGCGACAACACCTGGGATACGGTGAACCGCTACTTCGCCTTCACGGAGAAACTCGACCAGAAATGGGAGGACGGCACTTTCGAACTGATGAATTATCCAGGGTGGTGCGGCAACGATCTGACCGCCCAGGGGCCCAGCGTCTCGCCGACCAACAACGTCATCCTGCCGTACTTCACCATGCCGCTGGCGGGTGCCTTCACCATGAGCGGCGCCCCCCACGTCTACTTCGGCTGCGATGATCCGACCAAGCCGTTCCTCACGGGTCAGGGGGCGCCGGCGACGAAGATGGTGATCGACGGACTCTTCAGCGGCGCCCAGCCGGGTGGTAACGGCAACCCGGCGCCAGAGGACAACCTGGTGCTCTCCTTCGGCACGAGCAAGAATTGTCCGACCCTGGTCTTCGATCGGCTGACCCCGAAGAAATCGGTCCAGTGGCTGGACGCCGCGCCGCTCTCCACCACCGCTTTCATCCGCACCACCAACCGCGTGTTCCCGCACGACCTCGGTCTGGTGCTGATCGGGGGCGAGGTCTTCGCCTATGAACGGCAGGACCTCGGCAACGGCGACACCCCACGCACCATCCGCCTGATCGGGCGCGGACTGCTCGGCTCGAAGCCGGTCGTCCACCGTGGTGCCGAGACGGTACTGGTCCTACCCATCGGTCCGGTCGGCCGCCTGGCCAAGGCCCTCACCCTGAGCCCGACGCTGGAGCAGGAGCTGTTCATCTCCACCCAGTCGGTGCGCGAGACCCAACACGGCCTCAGCCATGGCAGCAACCAGGCGGTGCTCAATGCGCCGGCGATGCTGCTGTGTTCCTCGGACGGCGCCCAGATGGAACTCATCGGCGCGCCCAGCCGCTGCGTCGCTCCCTGGCACCGGGGCATGTACAACACCACGCCGCAAGCCACCTGGCCGGGGTCGCTCACTGCAGGCGGCAATCCTACGCAGGACACCCTGGTCATCGGTTGGTGGCCAAGGTATCCGAGCGGCCTGCCCAACCAGCAGGCGCCGCAATGGACGTCGCTGACTCCCGAGCGGCGTTCAGCCATGCTGCGTTGCCGCATGTATCCCTGGATGAGCTTCCCCATCCGTTTCCATGACACCTGGATGACCGGCGGCAACGGCCTGCTCGACATCAGTCTGATCGATGATGGCGTCGGCACCTTCACCGTGCTGACCTCGGCGCTCGATCAGGGTTTCGACTGGAACGAGTCCCTCCCCACCAGCTTCACCCTCAATGCCGGAACCGGCGGGCAGGACGCGAGCGCGATCTTCTCGCGTCTGCAGCACAAGGCACTCGATGGGGTGGAGGCACGGGTGCGCTGGGAATACCGCCTGCCGCCGGCGGACCCGAAACAAGGTGGCAGCGGCCCGAGCGCCAACGCCGCCGCCACCTTCCTCAACCGCGTCGCGACCGCCGGCAACACCGCACCGATGATCGGTACGGTCAGGTTGCGCGCCCGGGCCCCGGCGAAGATCCTGCAAGTCGAGGAAGCGCGATGACTGTTTTCTGCTCGGGACGCGCCGCACGCTGGCGCCGTGGTTTCACCCTCATCGAGATCATGGTCTCGCTGATGATCTTCGTGGTCGTCAGCGGAGCGATGGTCAGCATCCTGATGATCAGCACGGAATTGTTCCGACGCGGCGAATTCAGCCGCTCGGCCAACGACGAGACCATCGCCGTACTCGGCGCGGTGAGCGACGATCTCAATCACCTGGTGCCGGAAACCGGCGACGGCTGGTTCTATGCCGGGATCCCCAGCGCCAGTGGCAACACCCTGGTCGCCTTCACCACCGCCGGGCAGAACCCCGACGGGATCGGCGCCCGTGGACAGAACGCGCGCTCGGTGGTCGGGACCTGGGTGGAGGAGACCGCACTGGAGGAACCGCGCCTGCGCCGCCTCGTGCTCGATGATTCGCGTGACTGCCTCGACTTCGTCTCCTCGCTGGTCATCACCAGCGGCCAGTCGGGACAGGTGGTCACCGACTTCGACAATCTGGAGGTGGTGGCCTACAACGCTGTCGGCGGGCCTGCCGGCTCGCTGGTGTCGCTCATATCTCCTGGACGTCCCGCGGCCGAGGTCGACTGGATCGGCCGGCAGGTGATGCGCGCCATGGCCAACAACACGGCGGTCGCCGACGTGGAATTCCGCTGCACCTACGACTGGAAGAAGGTGACCGGTGCCAGCGGCCCCGTGGGAGATAGCCGGGTTCCCCTTACCGTCGTCATCCCCAGCTCCGTGCTCACCCAGGGCTGCCTACATTTCAGCGCCTGGGTCGCGCTCAACGACATCCCTGGAATGCAGCGCCCGAAAAACGCCAATCGCCAACCCGACTGGGAACAGCTCGACGTCAACGGCGGTACGCGGCTGGGGCCGTGGGGACCGGGAGTCGACGGCTCGGGCATGGCGGAGGCCTACGATACGCGACCGCAGAACTGGGTTCCGCCGGCGTTGAATGCCATCTCGGCGGTCCCGAAACCACCGTTCCCTTCCGCCGTGCGGCTGTCCTTCGTGCTCACCGGGGGCGGCCGCTTCGCGCCCCGCGGCCTGCTCCAGAGCGAATTGACGAACTCTCCTGCCGGCAGCGACCTGCGCTTCGGTGGCATCACCGGCCTGTCGTCCAGTCCTGGGTCGATGGTGCGGATCGGTGACGAGTGGATCGCCTATCACAGCCTGCGTAACGGCTTGCTGACCTTTGCCGCCCACGCCGTGGAAAGTGGCCCCGGTCGTGGCGCCCGGCGCAGCCGGGTGACGGCGCATCCCCGCGGCGAGGTGCTGCGCGTCGGACAGAGTTACAGCCTGGTGCGTGCCATCCCGCGCTGAGGAAGCGCGGCACCCTCAGCCACGCGCGGTTGCTCCAAGCGTCCGCGAATCCGCTTGTCGTCCCTCAGCCTGTCGCAAGGCTCCCGCCCCCATGGACGGCATCCTCGACTTCCTCGATCTCGATCGTTTCCACATCAGCGATCTACTGGTCATAGCCACGCTCATCGTGCTCGAAGGCCTGTTGTCGTGCGACAACGCCGTGGCCCTGGCCATGCTGGTGCGCAAGTTGCCGAAAGAGCAACAGGGTCGCGCCCTGCGCTACGGCATCATCGGCGCCTATACCTTCCTGTTCATCGCGCTGTGCCTGGCGACCTGGATCATCAGCCAATGGTACCTGAAGGTGCTCGGTGGCCTGTACCTGCTGTGGATCGCGGTCAACCACTTCATGAGAGCGCATCAGAACCCGCTCGAACCCGACGATCAGCCGAAGAAGCTGTGGCGCATCCCAGGACTGTCGGTGTTCTGGAGCACGGTGGTGATGGTGGAATGCACCGACATCGCGTTTTCGGTCGACTCGATCGCGGCAGCGGTGGCCCTCTCCGACAAGTTCTACGTCCTGCTGCTGGCGGGTTTCATCTACATCCTGGTGATGCGTTTCGCGGCGCAGGGTTTCATCGTGCTGCTGCGGAAGTTCCCGCACCTGGAGACCGCCGCGTTCATGGCGGTCGCGACCATCGGCTTGAAGCTGGTGCTCGAAATGCCCGGTGACGTGATCGGGCGCGAGCAGCCCCTGCCCAAGGAAGCCACCTACACCACTTCGGTCCAGTACATCGACGCGGTGCACCGTCACCATCAGCCGGTGGTCTCCATCCCCTTCGTGATCAAGATCTACGGCAACGCTGCCGGGGCTCCCGATGAGGCGCGTTTCGCCTCCGAGAAGGAG
>JANPIY010000632.1:0-4416 GCA_031425255.1 Planctomycetota bacterium | reverse complement strand
CTGCCGCCCCTGGACCCGCAACAGTGATCGCGGGGATGGACGCGCCTCGTTTGCTTTGCAAAACCGAGCCTGGTCCCCGCTCGCTCGCGCAGGCGAGCTCGGGGGATCGTTGTTCGCGGGGCGCTGCCCCGCTACGCCCCGCCAAGGGCTGCGCCCCTGGACCCGCCAGGCATTGTGCGGCTGACGTGCAAGATTCTCGTTCGTGGGGCGCTGCGTTTGGGGTTGCGGGCATGAGCCTGCGGGTGTTCGTATGTTGAAAGCGACGATCGTCTGGTCGCTACGCCATCCGTGGCTGGTGTTGATCTTGGCGGGGCTGCTGATCGCTGGCGCTGGGGTGACGTTGCCGCGGATGCCGGTGGATGTGTTTCCCGAGCTCAACGCGCCGACGGTGGTGGTGATGTCGGAGGCAGGGGGGCTGTCCGCTGATGAGGTCGAGGCGCAGGTCAGCCAACCGCTGGAGAATGCGCTCGGGGGCATTCCGGGACTCCGCCGGGTGCGTTCCTCGTCGGCCACCAGCCTGTCGCTGGTGTGGGCGGAGTTCGCCTGGGGCGAGGACATCTTCCGCTGTCGTCAGCAGGTGGCGGAACGTCTCAGTGCGGTGCGCGATGGGCTCCCGCCGGGGGTGCACAGCGAACTGACGCCGGTGACCTCGATCACCGGGGAGATCATGCTGCTGTCGTTGTCCTCGCCCGACGCCAGCGTCTCGCCGCTCGCTCTGCGCGCGTATGCCGAGTTCGATCTGCGCAGCCGCCTGCTGTCGGTGCCGGGGATCGCGCAGGTCATCGCCATCGGCGGGGAACTGCCAGAATACCAGGTCAACTGCCGGCAGGATCAGCTGCGGCTGTACGACCTGACGGTCGAAGAGGTGGTGATCGCCGCCCGTCAGGCACACGCCACCGCCAGCGCCGGCTACCTGCCGGACGTCGGCGGCCTCGAACTGCCGATGCGGCAGACCGGACGCGTGCGTTCGGTCGAGGACATCCGCGGCACGGTGGTGGCGATGCGTGCGGGCGTGGCGGTGACCATCGGCCAGGTCGCCGAGGTGGTGCTGGCGGGGGCGCCGAAACGAGGCACCGGCGCCGAGAACGGCCGGCCCTCGGTGGTGTTGACGGTGCAGAAATCACCCGACACCAACACCCTCCAATTGACCGCGGCGATCGACACCGCGCTCGACCGTCTGCCGCTGCCCGACGGCATGGTGCTCAACCGCCAGGTCTTCCGCCAGGCCGACTTCATCAGCTTGTCGGTACGCAACGTGGTGTGGGTGCTGCTGGAGGCCTGCCTCTTCGTCGCCCTGGTGGTGGCGATGTTCCTGGTCAATGCCCGCGCGAGCCTGATCACGCTCACCGCCCTGCCGTTGTCGCTGGCGCTCGCGCTGGTGCTGCTGTGGGCGTGGGGCCTGACCATCAACGTCATGACTCTCGGTGGACTGGCGGTGGCGATCGGCGAACTGGTGGACGACGCCATCATCGGGGTCGAGAACGTCATGCGTCGGCTGCGCGAGAACCAGGGGCCCGCGCGACGACCATTCCTGCGCGTGGTGCTCGACGCCAGCAACGAGGTGCGTTCCTCGGTGGTCTTCGCCACCGTCATCATCGTGCTGGTGTTTGTACCGCTGCTGTTCCTGCAGGGTTTGGAGGGACGTTTCTTCCAGCCGCTCGGCATCGCCTACATCACCGCCATCCTCGCTTCGCTGCTGGTGGCGCTGACCGTGACGCCGGTGCTCTGCCGGTTGCTGCTCAAAGGCCGTTCGCTGCCTGAAAACGATGGGCGGCTGGTGTGCTGGCTGAAGGAGCTCTACGAACCGGTGCTGCGCTGGGCGCTGCGCTGGCGCCGGGCGGTGGTGCTGGGGTCGTTGGCATTGACCGCGCTCACCCTGCTGATCGCCCGTGGCTTCGGCACCAGCTTCCTGCCGACGATGAACGAGCTGACCTTCACGGTCTTCCTCACCGCACCGCCTGGCACCTCACTGTTCGAGAGCGATCGCCTGGTGCGCGGTCTGGAAGCGCGCTTGGCGGAGGATCCCGCGGTCGCAGCGGTGGTGCGCCGCACCGGTCGGGCGGAACGCGACGAACATGCGCATGGCGTCTCCAACTCCGAGATCGAGGTGGCGGTCAAGCCTGGGCACAGCAAGGCGCAGGTGCGCGCCGCCATCGATCGCGTGTTGAAGGACATCCCTGGGCTGACCTCGACCGTCGGCCAGCCGATCGAGCATCGGCTGTCGCACATGTTGTCGGGCACGCCGGCGGCCATCGCGATTAACGTCTTCGGCGACGACCTGGCGGTCCTGCGACGGGTGGCGCAGGAGATCGAGGGGGCGCTGAAACCACTTCCAGGGGCGCGCGACGTGGTCGCCAATCGCGAGGTGATGATCGCCACCCTGCCCATCCGCTACCGTCCGGCCGAGCTGGCCCGGGCCGGCCTGACGCCGGCGGCGGCGGCGGAGCAGGTGCGCGATGCGCTCGCTGGCGAAGTGGTGGCCGAGGTCTCCGAGGGGGTCCGCCGTTACGACCTGGTGGTGCGCTTGGCGGCGGACGAACGCGACTCCATCGAGGAGGTCAAACGCCTGATCCTGCGTGGGCAGTCGGGCGCGCTGGTGCGGCTGGAGGAGGTCGCCGACATCGGTCGCGAACGTGCCAGCGACCTGATCGTGCGCGAACACGGTCGGCGCAAGGCGGTGGTCTCCTGCAACGTCGCGGAAGGCGCCAACCTCGGCCAACTGGTGGCGGCGGTGCAGGAGGTGGTGGATCCCATCGCGCGCCGCAATAGCTGCACGGTGGTCTATGGCGGCCAGTTCGAAGCTCAGCAGTCGGCCTCCGCCACCATCACCGTGATGGGTGGCGGGGTGGCGGTGATGATCTTCGCTTTGCTGGTGATGGCTTTCGGCGCCTGGCGCCCGGCGGTGCTGGTGATGATCAACCTGCCGCTGGCGCTGATCGGCGGCGTGGTCGCGGTACTGCTGTCGGGCGCGGGCGGCGTCGGCTGGCTGCTGTCGCTGGTCGGGCTCGGCTCCGGGCCGGCGCCGGTGCTGTCGATCGCGAGCCTGGTGGGCTTCGTCACGCTGTTCGGCATCGCCGTGCGCAACGGCATCCTGCTGGTGAACCATTACGCCTACCTGCGCCGGGTCGAAGGGCGCGCGCTGGAGGAGGCGGTGATCAGCGGCTCCTGCCAACGCCTCAGCCCGATCCTGATGACCGCGCTCACCGCCGTGCTCGGTCTGGTGCCGCTGGCCTGGGCCGCGGGTGCCCCTGGGAGCGAACTGCTGGCACCCCTGGCGACGGTGGTGCTGGGTGGGTTGGTGACCTCGACCCTGCTCAACCTCATCGTCGTGCCGGCCGGCTACGCCTGGTTCTGCCGCGAGCTACCGCCCCTCGCCAACCCCGAGGATGAGGGCCTGCCACGCGCCGGCTTGATCGGCGATACCCCATGAAGCCCAGGGTACCGCCCGCGGAACCGTCGCTGACACACCGACCTTGGCGGGCCCCAGGCTGGGCCGCTGTCACTCTCATCTCGTCGTCTACATTCACCCACCCAAGGAGATCATCCATGCGTCCTCTCATCGCTCCGCTCGCTCTCACCCTCAGCCTCGCTCTCGGGCTGGTCGTAGTCCCCGCCTGGTCCATGCCGACGCTCCAGGCCGAGGAAAAGAAAAAGGAGGAGGCCAAAGAAGCGCATGCCGCCGGCCAGACTCTGGGTGAAGTCACCTTGAACGGCGCGGTCTTCACCGTCGAGCTCGAAGGCAAACTCGAAGCCGGCAAGGAGATCGAGATCAAGCTGACCCCCAAGGGCGCACTGCCCAAGGGCAAGATCCGGGGCTGGGTCGGCAGCGAGAGCGGCAAGGGTTCGGTGAAAGGCCACTCGCACGATGAGGACGGGGGCCTGTGCGTGCACACCGAAGCTCCGAATCCCATCCCGGCCGACGCCAAGGTGTGGCTCGAGATCGAGGTCGATGGCGCCAAGAGCAAGGCGGGTCTCGGGCTGCCAGCCGCCAAGTGAGACCTGGTTGTCGGCTGTGAGCCGATACGGGAAGCCAGGATAGTCGGCCGCAGAGGCGCAGAGGCGCAGAGACGAAAAGGACCCTGCTTGGTCTTTCCTCTGCGTCACCGCGTCTCGGCGGCCGCTTCTTTTTCATTAAGAAATCGGCCGCAGAGGCGCAGGGCCGCAGAGACGAGGAAGGCGACCCTGCTTGGTCTTTCCTCTGCGTCTCCGCGTCTCTGCGGCCCATTCTTCGTCGTCAGCTTATGGCATTGGGCTGTGAGCGGTGGGCATGGCGCGGCTTCGCTCGCGCCATGCCTGCGGCGTCATGTGGCACGCAGCCGCTCAGTCAGCCCTGCGCGATCTGCAGACTCGCAGTTGCAGAATGGATTCCGCCTCTGACAAACGGCCGCGTGCAAGCGCCGGTCACCACCTTCAGTT
>JANPIY010000631.1:0-29503 GCA_031425255.1 Planctomycetota bacterium | reverse complement strand
CGCCGTCTTCATGGATGGCGAAACCTGGCTGCTCGGCGCGCTGACGCTCCTCGAAACCCTCGCGCTCGGCGAGAGCCACGCGCGGGCACCAGGCGATGGCCCGGGTGGTCGGGTGATGGGCGAGCACGCGGATGGCATGCGCACGGAAGGTCGCGCGGTCGACCCTGCCTTGGCCAGCCAACAACAGATCGCGCAATTCCTCTGCCGCCCGCACCTGGGCGAGGAACTGCTGCTCGAGCTCGTGCAACGCAAAACGCGCATGCTGCGCGAACTCCTTCTGCCGTGCGGCATGGGCCGCCTCGCGGGCCCAGTGATGCAGGGCCAGCGAGCCCAGGCAGCCAAGGATCAGGGCCAGCGCGGCGGCGAGATAACGTCGCAGTAAAGGTGTCGCTTCGCCCACCGGGCTCCCCTGATTGCAGCGCCCGGCTCGGGCCAGGTTGCGGTCTGGGACTCTAGGAGCGAGCACCCCGTAGGGGAAGAGCCGGGCGGGAGGTTGCCCGGCAGATCTGCGCCCGTGTATGACGATTGCGAGACCGTTTCAGCCGAGCAGACCCTGCTCCTCGCCGCCAGGCGGATCGACGAGGGTGCCGCCGTCCTGCGTGCCAGCCTCGTGCTGACGGATGCGCTCCGCTACGACGAGCCGCCAGGCTGGCTGCTGCCGCTGCAGCACCCGCTCAGCGCAGCGTTGCTCGAATACGGCCGAGCCCCCATCGCGCCGCCGGAGAGGCTCATTTGCTGGAGAAGATGCGGGTCTGGCACACCGTCTTAAGCAGGTCGCGCAGGCCATACCCGGTGGTCTTGAGCCGCTGGCATACCTCGGCGATCTCATCCTCGTCGAGCGCTCCCATCCTCCGGCCGGTGCCATAGACCAGGAGTTTCCGCACCAGGTTCTCGACCACCTGGTCGATGGCGTTGCCCATCTCACGTTTGAAGCCGACGATGTCCGTGAATTGTTTTCCCTTGGGCAAGGTGCCCGAGGCATCGATGGGAGCATTGGCATAACGCGCCCGCCACCTGCCCGCCGCATCGAAGTTCTCCAGGGCGAAACCGATCGGATCGATGTGCTGATGGCAGCTGTTGCAGGTCGCATCCTTGCGGTGCTGTTCGAGGACGGTGCGGACCGTGGTGGTGCCGCGCAGATCGGTCTGGAGCGAGGCGATGCCGGGCGGCGGTGGATCCGGCGGCATGCCGAGGAGATGATCGAGGACGAAGATGCCTCTGACCACCGGCGAGGTGTCCACGCCGTTGGCCGAAGCGGCCAGCACCGCCGCCATGCCGAGCAGGCCGCCGCGTTTCAACCCGGGAGCCAGGCCGACCTTGCGGACCTGCGAGCTGTCGACGCCGTCGACGCCGTAGAAATCGGCGAGCGTGTCGTTCATGAAGGTGAAGTCCGAATCGATCAGCAGGGCAGCCGGCAGGTTGTTGGCGATGAGATGCCGCACGAACCACACCGGCTCCTTGACGATGGCATCGCGGGTGCCAGTGTAGCCATGGGAGATGCGATAGAACTCCGGGTATTTCTTCTCATCGGGCGGCATCTTGTCGACATTGCGCAGGTGCAGCCATTGCGACACGAAACTGTCGACGAATTCGTCGAATCCCGGCCCTGACATCAAGCGTTCGATCTGCTGGGCATAGACCGTGCGATCGGTCAGTTGGCGCGCTGCGGCGAGGCGACCGAGCTCGGCATCCGGCATCGAACTGGTCAGGGCATAGGACAGCCGGTTGGCCAGAGCTTCGTCGGCCAGCGGTCCGGTATTCTCGAAGAGGTAGAGGAAGCCGGGCGAGCACAGCATGGCCTTGATCGCTGCCGCCCGCCCATCACTGGCCGCGAGCGCGAAGAACGGTTCCAGCTCGGTCTCCGCCACCGTGCGGCGGAAGGCGCGTTTGGCGAAGGCGCGGAGGGCCTGCCTGGTATCGGGATCGCCGAAGAGCGCGGTGTGGTAGGGCGGCGGCCAGGTCTCATGGAGCGGTCCATCGATCACCATCCGGTGGAGGCGGATCCTGGGCGATACCGCCGTCTTGAGGAACGTCTTGCTCTGCGGCGTGGTCGGTTCGGCCGCCTGATTCCGCTTCCTGATCGCGGCGCGTTCCTCCTCCGAGGCGCCCGCCGGGGTCGGTATCTCCTGCCAATCGGTCAGCTGCTGGTGCAGGACCCAGAGCGGACAGGCGGGACCGTTCTCGAAATACAACTGCAGGCGCCAGTCCTTTGGCACCCAGATCTCGTGCTCGATGTCCACCATCTGATGATCGGGCAGATCGTGGATGGCGACGGTGTGTGCGATCTCGGGGAAGGTCCGTTCCGGCGAGAGCAGGCGTATCGCCAGCTGATGCGGACGCTTGGGGCTGTACTCCCGCAACTTTCTGGTGACCTCCGCGCGTTCGCGCCAGAGCGATTCGACCTTGAATGAGAGCCGATAGAACCCGGCGGTGGTGAAGGGCGTCCCGCCGATGATGCGGACATGGCCACCTTCCTGCGGTGTTGTCCAATAACCGCGTTCGATGTCGTAGAAGCGGTAGATCTCATGCCCGATCGGCTCGCCATCGATGCCCCCGTCCAGGCGGTAGCGATTGGTCTGATCGATGTACTGGCGCACGACCCGCTCGGGTTGTGGACCTGCGCAGGTGACCGCATCGATCATCTGCGAGGCGGCCTGCAGATGGTTCTCCAACAGGGTGTCGGACATCTGCAGATCATCGGCGACGACATCGAAGCTGGCGCCGCCACGATCGTCGGGGAAACCACGCGTCGGATCGGCCAGGGTGGTGTCGATGCCCAGCAGATCGCGCATGGTGTTGCGGTACTGGACGCGATTGAGCCGCTTGAGGGGGACCTCCTCCCGGCGCAGTCGTCCGGTCTTTTCCGTTGCGCTGACGCTCTCGGCGATCAGCGCCCTGATGGCGGCGACCTCCGGCTTGCCGGGATGTTTCTTGGCCTCTTCGGGCGGCATCTCGCCGTGATCGAGCTGACGGAGGACGTGTTTCCAGATGCCGTAGCTGTGGTCATCGACCACGCCGGCCGTCACCTGATCCAGCCTCAGCTTGCCGCGCTGCCGCTCGGGCCCGTGGCATTCGAGGCAATAAGTCTGGGCAAAACGATTCCATTGCTCGGCCATGGCGCTGGCGTGTCCCCGCCCCTGATCGGCGGCGCTGATGGTCACCGCGAGTACGAGCAGACCGAGCAGGCGTCTGATGTCCGACCCATCCACCGCGTTCGCCGGCCTCATACCAGACCTCGCATCGTGCCCGTGCTCTTGTTGAAGGCGCCGGTCTCGACGCCGAGTCGCTGCAGCATGGTGAGGTAGAGGTTGCTGAGCGGCTGCGTACCGCGCACATCGATCATCGCGCCGTGGGTGAAGCCGCCGCCAGCGAGGATGATGGGGAGGTTCTGATTGCTGTGGCCATTGCCATCGCTCATCCCGGAGCTGTAGAGGATCTGCGTGGTGTCCAACAGACCCAACGCCTTGATGCGGTCGATCAGGAGCGCGTACCGTGAGAGGTGGAAGTCATCGATCGACTTCAACTGCCTGACCTTGTCCGGCAGTTGGCCATGGTGGGTCAGGCTATGGTAGTTGTCGCTGATCCCTGGGAGATCCCAGTTGGGATTGGTGAACACGTCGATGGTGACGATGCGCGACGAATCGGTCTGCAGGATCAGCGGGATGAGTTCCATGAACGCATCGTACGTCTTGGTCTGGCTCTCCTTCTTCACCGCGCTGACGCGTTCCGCGAGCCCGGTGGGCGCTGCCGGCTTGGGAATCGACAGCCAGTCCTGGTAGGTCTGCAGCTTCTTTTCCGCTTCCCGGATCGAGGTGAAATAGTCATCCAACCGTGCGGCGTCGCGCTTCGACACGTTGGTCATGAACCGCTTGGCGCTCTCATTGACCGTATCGAGGACACTGCGGTTCCCGGTCAGCTCAGCCGCCCGCGAACGTTTCTCGTCGCCGGTCTGTTCGCTGAACAGCAGATGGAAGAGTGCGAGCGGGCTGGTGACGTAGGGGATCTTGGCGCCCGAGCGCGCAAAGGAGGTGTGCTGATCGTTGTCGGGATTGCCCCACAGGTTCAGCAGCGGAAACCTGGTGGCGGTCGCATACATCTCCGCGGCGCGCGCATCGACGGTGATGCCGCCGTCGGGGTGGGAAAGCGCCTCCGTGCGTTTCATGTCCGACAGGATGCACGGCGCCGCGGCGTGGCCGCCGGACACCGACAGGCCGAGATTCTTGAACACCGTGACGTCCTTACGGTGCCGTTCGAGCGGTCGCAGCCCGTCCGTCATCTCGTAATCGGAGCCTTCCTTCAGGGGATGGAAGGTCGGTGCGTACATGCCGAACTTGTGGGTGATGTTGATCATGCATCGGGGTTTCGTCGGCGTGGCCGCAGCGGACTCGACCGCCGGCACCGATTCCAGCCACGGCAGTGCGATCGCCACCCCGAGGCCTTTGATGAAGGTGCGTCGATCGATGAAGCGGCGGGGATGCTGGGTATTCATGACGGATTCCTGGACGTGGCCGTTGATGACGTTTCGAACCGCAGATCTGGCGATCTCGCCGGCCGCGGCTTGTTGATCTCAGAGGGGGGTGTCATCGGCATGGTCATGGCCCTGCAGCCGTGGCCGGCGAACCGCTGCGGTAGAGCTCCATGATCTCCTGATCCGCCAACGCCCGGGTGAACAGCGCGAACTCATCCATCCGGCCGCTGAGGTTGCGGATCGGCGTCTCATCGCTCGTCGCACCGGGGTTCCAATTGCCCAACTCGCCCTGCCCGATGCGCAACACGATGTCATCGATGAGGCGTGAGCGGCCTACCGGTCTGCCATCCACATACTGCGTCAGCTGCCGGCGGGCACCGTCGTAGACCATGGCCACTTGCAGCCACTGGCCGAAGTGGTCGGTGGTGAAGACGCCCGGCACGTCGAAATTATATTTTTCTCCCGGCTGACCGCGCGGTCCGGAGATCCCCAGATGCAGGCTGCCATCGCCCCGGATCTGCCAATGCAGCGCACCCAAGGCGAAGGCGTCGGTCATGAACAGCGAATTGAAGGGCCGCTCCAGCGCTTCGACGCACACCCAGGCCACCGTGGTCATGGAACGGTGTTCTCCCGGCACCAGCAGACGCACGCGGTCGTTCTGATTGCGGAAGGCCAGGGCCGACTTGCCGGGCCAACGTCCCTCGGCGGAAGTGCAGCCGATGATGGTCGCCGGGGCAGTGATCGCTCCCGGTCTCGATACATTGCGCATCGTGCGATCGCTGATGGTGTCCCGGGCGAAGTCGAAGCGCACGGCCAGTGCGGGATCGGCGTCCCAGCGGGCAGAGGCCTGGCGCCAGCGTTGCAGGCGCTGATCGGTGGCCGTGACGGTCTGCCGTTCGAGATCGGCGGCTGACGGGAAGGCCGATGGACGCACGATGATAGCCGCCAATCCGACTCCCCCGCTCAACGACATCGCTTGGCCGCCATGCAGCGCCTGCGCCGGTCCCGTGGCGGCCTGGAGCGTGACGGTGCCCTGGAAGACATGGACCTCTTCCAGCGACCCGGTGACCGCGACCCCGAATGCCGTGCCCAGATCCACGACCTCCAGCCTGGGCGTGCGGACGATGAATCCGCGCGCCACCGCCGGCACTTCGGCATGGAGGCGACCGACGCTCAGCAGGGTCTCATTGGCTGAGACCAGGCGCACATCGCTCGGCCCTTCCACCACCATGCGCACGCCGTTGTGGAATTCGATCTGCACGAGGCCTGAGGCCAGGTGCAGCCAACCCGGTTCCAGCGCAGCGCCGACCGCGTGGGATTCGCTGGCGGAACGCCAGTGCGCGTCGAGCGCACGCGACAGCACGGCGATCGCGGTGGTGGTTTCTTCCCCTGGCTGACGTGCGGGACCCTCCTGCCAGGATCCGGTTGCCCAGATCATCACCGACGCCACTGCCGCGACCGCCGCGAACCAGGCAGCCAACACCCGGCGGCGCGGAAAGCGCAGAGCCGGCCCGGCGGAGGCCAGCGGAAGGGCGCCTTTTTCGGCCTCGTGCAGCAGCGCATGCATCCGGGCCTCAGACCAGAACTGCGTCCGTGCGGTCGCTGATTGGCGGAGCAGCTCCTCGAGCTCCGACCGCTCGTCCCCGCTCAGCTGACGATCGAGATAATGGTTCACCAGGACGGTGAGTCGCTCGTCGTTCATGGCCGCGAGTCCTGCGACTCCAGGCCGCGCTCCAGGCATTCGCGCAGGGTCACCCGCGCCCGCGCCAGGGTCACATTGATCGCGTTGACCGATTGCGAACGCAACTGGGCGATGGCTTCGGGCAGGTGTTCGGCGAAATAGCGCAGACGCACCAGTTCACGCGCCGCGGGGGCGAGCCGTTCGATACAGCCGCGCAGACGCGTCACGGCGATCTCGTGTTGGCCTTCCAGGTCGTCGGGCGCGGAGACCGTCAGCGCCTCCATCACATCATCGGCCAACCGTTGATCGGCACGTTGACGCTCGCGCAGTGCGGACAACACCTTGAATTTGGCGATGCTGCGCACCCAGGCCTGGAAGTTGGATCCCATCTGGAAGTCGCCCGCCTTGCGTGAGACCTCGAGGAAGGTCTCCTGCATGGCATCATCCGCCGTGGCGAAATCGGGGGCCAGGACCAGGACGAAGGCACGCACCTGCTGCTGATGCTGCACGAAAAGCCGCTGGACGCCGAGCGTGTGGGAGTCCAACGGCACGGATGACGGGTCGATGGGGTTCACAGGCCTGCCTTCCTGGAACCAGATTCCACCGGAAGGGAGGGACTTAGCAGGAAACCCGTCGGTCGTTTGGAGCAGGGAACAGCCGCATTGGTGATCCAGGACATCCGGGAGGATAGCCTCATTTCCCCGGTGCGGCCACGTTGAGGTGGAATGTCCGCGGCCTACTGATCCTGCATCACCTCGTTGATGAGCCCCAGGTAGCTGGTGAAGGCCATGAACACCACCGCCACGGCGGCCAGCATCGCGCCGCCATAAATAGCGCCGCAGAATATCCGCGCGGTCCATTCCGCGCGCAGGCGGAATGATTCGCGCATCAACGTCGCCACCTGCGTGAGGGTCTCGTCGAGGCGTCCGCTGCGTTCGCCGGTGGTGGTGTGATCGACCATCAACGCCGGCAGGCCACAGCGGGCGAGGGCCGCGCCGAGCGAATCGAGGCGGTGGTGCCGCAGGTCGCGGCCGGCTTCGGCCAGCCGGCGGCCCAGCTCGCGATTGCCGCAGGCTCCCGCCGCGAGTTCCAGGGCATCCGGCATCAGCAGGCCTGCCGACAACGCCGCGCGCAGGACGGTGGCGGTGTTCGCCGCCACCAACGGCAAGGTCAAGGCCGCCAACGGCCCCTGTAGCGCGAGGCGTGCGCGGGTGGCCGGACCCAGCAGGCGGAAGAGGGCGATGCCTGCACCGACGGTGACCCACAGGGCGAGCGGCAGTCCCACGATGATCCACGGCGTCCACGCCCGCAGGAACACCAGGATGATGCCCATGGCCAGCAAGGTGGCGTGGATCAGCAGCACCGGATAGACCAGCCGGCCGATCACCAGCGTGCGCATCGCGATGCGCTGACGGTAATTTGCCGCGAGTTCGCGGCACATCTCCGGCAGACGTCCGCTAGTCTCACCCGCATTGATCAGGGCGACATCGAACGCTGGCTGGCTGCTGAACTGTTCGCTCAGCCCGCGGCCGGCGCTGCATCCCGCCGACCACTGCCTGCCCTGTGTACGCAGTGCGCCGCCCGCGGTATCGCCCGCCAGTTGCACTGCCTGCGCGATGCCCAGGCCGGCGTCGAGGGTGACGGCGAGCTGCTCATGGAACAACGCGGTGCGCGCCCAGCTCATGGCGATGGACTGACGCGTTCGCTCATGTCGTCCGGCTTCCTGACGTCCTCGCTGATTCCACGGTCACCGAAGGAGAACAGATGGAACTGCGCCAGCATGCCGCGCAGCATCTGCACATCGTGGTCGGAGAGGTCGACGCGATTGAACAAGCGTTGGAGCTGCGGCGCAAAACGCTCGCGATCGGTGCGGCGGAAGTACTGGAAACGGGCGAGGGTATCCAGCCAGTAATTGAACAGCAGGGCGACCGAATCGCGGCTCGCACTGGGCGGCCGGTGGTTGACCGTTTCCAGGTTGTGACGGGTGGTCGGCCGCTCGCTCAGGGCGTTGCTGCCGCTGGGCGCGTTGGCCGTCGCCCGCTGATCGACCTGCGTCGCGAGGTGGTAAAGCGTGATCGCCACCGCGTGGCTGAGGTTGTAGCTGGTGTTGGGCCCGAAGGTGTCGAGGTGCAGCCAGCCTTGGCAGTGGATCAGTTCCGCGTCGGTCAGACCGTCGGCCTCGTTGCCGAAAACCAGGGCGAAACGCGCCGCATGACGGCGGACCAGGAAATCCGGCACCTGCCCCAGCCCCAGGCATTCGCCATAGTCGGGATGGCGGTTGCGCGCACTGGTGCCGATCGCCAGGGAGCAGCCGTGCAGGGCCGAGGGCAGATCGGGATACAGCGGCGCGCTCAGGATGAAGTCCTTCGAGTGGGTCGAGAACATCCGCGTCTCGGCGCAGTCGACCTCGCACAGCGGCGTCACCAGGCGCAGGTCGGTGACGCCGAGATTGCCGCACAGGCGCGCCACCATGCCCAGGTTCACCGGGCCCTGGGTACGCACCAGGACGACACAGGCATTGCTCAGAAGTCCGGACATCTGCGCAGCCTCCGCTGCCTGCGGGGGGCGCAACCCCCCCTCGGCGGGGCGCCGAGGGGCGTCCGAGGTCCGATGTCCGAGGTCCGAGGTCTCGGGAATGAGGGCACACGTGAAGGCTCGCTGCTCGATCTGAACGGGTGGGATTCCGGCCCGCGCGGGAAGCCCACGTACCCCTACGACATCGGACATCGGACGATCACCTTGGCTTGCAGCGCGCGGTGGGCGCGCCAACCTGCCGCGCATGGCTGAAGACGACAAGATCCTGCGTTTCCCAGGCGCGGCCGCGCGGCCGGACGCCAAGGCGAAAGTGGCCAAGGCGGTCGAAGCGCCGGCTGGTCCGGACGGGCTCACCGATGATCAGCGCAAGGCCATGCAGATCGTGCTCAGCGGTATGAGCTTCGTCGTCATCGGCATCAAACCCAGCGGCGGCGGCGCCGATTTCTTCACCGCCGTGCAAGGCGACCCGACGGAACTGCGCAATGCGCAGGATCACCTCGGCGGCGTCATCGAACGCGCCCTCGCGCGTAAAGGCATCTGAAGAAGCATCCGGAATCCGGATTCTGCTAGGGCAGGACGCGGTACCGCGTGGCGTCGTCGAGCTCGAAATCGTCGCGCGTGAACCAGGAGCCGTCGTCGAATTCCAGGTCGTAGCAGTGGCCGGGATCGCCGTTGTCACGTTCCTTGGCGATGCCGGTGATGCGGCCGACGCTGCCTGGCGGGGTGACGCGTTCCTCACCCTCGTTGTCGAAATCGGTTTCACCCAACAGGGTCACGACCTTGGTTCCACGAGGCAGGGGATGATTGAGCGGGGTAGGCATGGCGGGGCACAGGGTGGTGGCCGTGGCGCCGCGGTCAAACCATGCGCCGCTGCGATGTTGTCGACGCAGGCGGACGCGGATCCGGGGCACTGATGCGGCGGGGCTGACGGTGACCGTTGCACGCTGCGCTGCCTTTTCTGTCTGGGGGTGGTCCGAAGCGATGACCCCTTCATCATCCCGCCCACCGCGCCCCCTCCTCGGATCAACCGCCATGCCGATCATCCCCGCCGCCGAAGCCACCAAGGACTACGACGTCATCATCGTCGGTTCCGGAGCGGGTGGCGGCCAGGCCGCTTTCACTCTCACTCTGGCGGGCATGAAATGCCTGATGCTGGAAGCCGGCCGCGCCTACGACGCGGTGCAGGAAACGCCGATGTTCCAGCGCAACGACCAGGCGCCGCTGCTCGGCTCATCGACGCCGGACAAGCAGTTCTTCGGCTTCCACGATGCCACCATCGACGGTGGCTGGCAGATGAAGGACGAGCCCTACACCCAGGCCAGCGCCAAGGCGGAGGAGCAGTTCTGGTGGTGGCGCCCGCGCATGCTCGGTGGACGCACCAACCACTGGGGGCGCATCTCGCTGCGCAACGGACCGTATGATTTCAAACCCAAGTCGCGCGATGGCCTCGGCCTCGATTGGCCGATCGGCTACGACGACGTCGAGCCCTACTATACCAAGGTCGAGCAGCTCATCGGCGTGTACGGCAGCAACGAAGGTTTGGAGAACACGCCAGATTCGCCCGCCGGCGTGCTGCAACCGCCCCCCAAGGGTCGCGCGGGTGAACTGCTGGCGCAGAAACACGGCAAGGGCCTCGGCATTCCCGTCATCCCCATCCACCGTGCGGTCCTGACGCAACGTCTCGATGCCGACGTCCTGCCCGCCAAGCTGTTTCCAGGCAACGCCTGGGCGCAGAAGATCGTCGGCGACGCCATGCGCGTCCGCGCCGCCTGCTTCTGGGCCACGCCCTGCGGCCGCGGCTGCAGCATCGGCGCCAACTATCAGAGCACGACCGTGCACCTGCCGCCGGCGATGGCGACCGGCAACCTCGACATCGTCGCCAGCGCCCACGTGCGCGAGGTGATGGTCGGGGCCGATGGCAAGGCCACCGGCGTGTTGTTCATCGACAAGCTCACGGACCAGGAGGTGCGCATCAAGGCCAAGGCGGTGGTGCTCGCCGCCAGCAGCGGCGAGACCGTGCGCATCATGCTCAATTCCAAGAGCGCCCAGTTTCCGCAGGGCATCGCCAACGGCAGCGGCCTGGTCGGCAAGAACATCATGGACACCGTCGGCACCAGCCTCGCCGGTCAGATCCCGGCGCTGGAGAACCTGCCGCCCTACAACGAGGACGGCGCCGGCGGCTCGCATTTCTACGCCCCCTGGTGGCTCTATAAGGAAGCCGGCAAGCTCGGCTTCCCGCGCGGCTATCACATCGAGATGGGCGCCACCCGCGGCATGCCCGGCGGCGGCAATCCCCTGCCCGACGATCTCGGCGCCGGTGCCTACGGTTCGAAATACAAACAGGAGGCGAGACGCTATTACGGTTCGTTCATGGGCTTCGCCTGCCGTGGCGACATGATCCCCAACGCCGACTGCTTCGCCGAGATCGATCCGCTGGTGAAGGACAAATGGGGCGTGCCCGTGCTGAAGTGGCACTGGAAGTGGAGCGAGCACGAGCAGCGCATGTGCGATCATGCCGAGAAGACCTTCCGCGACCTCATCGGTGCGATGGGTGGAACCGTGCGCAGCGTCACCAATGGCCGCAACCGCATCGATCCGGGCGGCAAGATCATCCACGAGGTCGGCGGCGGCATCATGGGCGCCAATGCCAAGACCTCGGTCTGCAACGGCTACAACCAGACCTGGGAGGTGAAGAACCTGTTCCTGGTCGACGGCACGCCGTTCCCCTCGAACGCCGACAAGAACCCAACGCTGACCATCATGGCGCTGGCCTGGCGCGCCTGCGACCACCTCGTCGATCAAGCGAAGAAGGGCAACCTGTGACCCCCTCCGACACCCCCCGTCCGGTCGCCCAGGAGCACGCCGCCATGACCACCCCCGACCAGCCCCGCCTGCCCAGGCGTACCGTGCTCAAGTGGTTCGCCGCTGCCACCGCAGCGCTGCAACTCGGCGATACGCGCCTGTTCGGCGCCGAGGCGCCGGCTGGGGTGCCGCCGATCACCGCCACGGGGTACGGCAGCGATCCGCAGCTCAACAAGTTCTACAATCCCGGCGACCTCTGGCCGCTGACCCTGACGGCCGCCCAGCGCGCCGCCGCCACGGCGTTGGCCGACGTCATCATCCCCGCCGACGACCTCGGCCCCGCTGCCAGCCAGGTGCGGGTGATCGACTTCGTCGATGAATGGGTGAGCGCCCCCTACCCCGGCCAACTCCACGATCGCGGCATCGTCCTTCCCGGACTCGACTGGCTGGATGCCGAATCGACCAGGCGGTTCAGCGCGGTGTTCGCCAAGCTCACGGCAGAACAGCAGAAGGCGATCTGCGACGATCTCTGTTTCGAGCCCAAGGCGAAACCGGAGTTCAAGGTCGGCGCGCAATTCTTCGCCAAGTTCCGGGCGCTCGCGGGTGCCGCCTACTACGCCACCCCGGACGGCTGGAAGGCGATCGGCTACGTCGGCAACCTGCCGAGCCTGACCTATGACGGCCCGCCGCCCGAGGTGTTGGCCAAGCTGGGGCTCGAGCAGACGGTGAAGTGAGCAGGAGTGGCACCGACGTCTCGCCAATGCTAATAAAGTCGAAATGTTTGGCCGCAGAGGCGCAGAGGCGCAGAGGTGAAAAAGACCCCTGTTTTTCCTTTTCTCTGCGTCTCTGCGCCAGTGCGGCCGATTCCTCTTCGTTCGTTTTCAGCATTGGCGTGGCGCCGTACCACGGTGGAGGAACCGCTCAGGCCGATGACGAGGGATCGCCGACGTTGATCGTCACCGGCGCTACCGGCGTCTTCGCGGCCAGGCCCCGAAAGAGATCCTCTCCGCGCGCCCAGCGGCCTGGGGCTCCGACGGTGTCGAGCGCGCGCAGGACCGCGGCGTGCAGTTCATATAACTGGTGGCCACGACCGGCAGCGCCGACGGCCAGGGATACGCCATGCATCACCGCGATCGCCGCGAGGTGGCTATAGGCATCGATGGGAGGCGTGGGGGCGGTGATGTCGACGTAGCGCTCCTGGCAGGCCTCGCGCGACAACGAGTGATAACCGCGACAGACCAGTGGACGCCACTCGTAGACCGCGCATTCGCCTTCCGCACCCAGGAAGGCGCAACTGATATTGGCGGCGTGATACTCCAATGGATTGGCGGTCTTGGCGATGGCCGCCGCCTGCGTGGCCAGGCGTTCGCGGATCACCAATAGCCAATCGCTGGGATAGGCCTCGCGCAGCGCTTCGGCCAGAGCGATCGCCTCGACCGCGCTGACGCGCACGAGCTGACGGCAGCACCAGGAGCAGCCGCTGGCGCAGGCATGCTCGCTGCGCGCCGGGCTGGCCTCGACCAGATGGGCGAGCAGACGGTAGGCGTCGGCGACCACCGCTTCGACCTGCTGATCGGGCTGGTCCCGGGTCGCGTCCAGGGACAACGCCGTGTTGGTCACCTGGCGATCACGGGTGTTGCCGTAGAGCTCCTTGAGCCTGGCCTTGAGCTCGGGGTTCATGCCCGGCGGATCGAAACCTGGGATCGGATCTGCTGCTGGCATGGGCGCATGAGAGGTCATGAGGGCGAAGCGACAAGGGCGACCTGAGGCATGGCGCGTGCGCTAGGCGGCAGCGGGCATGCGCCTGACGGGCATCGATGCTCCGCATGGTCCTCCTGCGCGGGTGGACCAGTGCGGTTGATCGGCCACCTTGGCACGGTCCATGCGTTTCTGCAGGCAGGCAACCACACGCATGCAGGGGGAGCCATGAGCGGCACCAATAGTCGGATCCCACGCGGCACACCGTTGCCCGGGACGCACTTCGAAGTGGGCGGAACCCTGCTCTGCGAGGACGAACCGGTGGCAGCGCTCAGCACCGTCCGGCGCCCGGCGATACGCGATCAAGCGGGGCCGCTGACGGCAGAGCGGATGCCCAGACGCTTTTCCTCCAGTCTGATCACCAGCATGGAGGACGCCCTCCGCAGTGGTGAGCTGACTCTGCCTGAGCTGCGCTTCGCCCTCCAGAGCGCTACCTTGCGCAGCGAAGACGATATCCGTCTGGTCTGCCTGCAGACCATCCGCCTGAAGCAGGCCATCATCGCGCTGGGCCAGGATGCCCAGACCCTGATGCAACGTGTCCATCCCCACACCGTGGCGATGCTGCTGCGGAGTTGGACCATCGACCAGAATTGACGGCTGGCGCCGGCTCACGTCGCCCGCCATCCCCGCCATCCCCAAAAAACGTCAAACCCAGGATGTCTCCATCCTGGGTCTGCTCGGCATCACTGCCGCGATCACGATCGCCTCCCGCCAATCGGCGGGCGGTGATTGATTACTTCTTGGCCTTGGCAGCGGCCTTCTTGACCTTGGCGGCATCCTTGGCGGCGGCGAGGGCGGCCTTGACGGTCGCGGCCTGGTCCTTGAGGACGGCGATCTTCGCCTTGTTTTTGGAGAGTTTGACGGTGAGGGCAGCGATGGAGGCCATGGATGGTCCTTTGATGGGTGAGGCCGCATCTAATCACGCTTCGCCGCATTCCTAATAAAATCAGGAATAATGGCGCGAAAAACCGCACCTCAGCGAGGCGCACGCTCCTCGCGCGCGCGTTGCCGTGCTACCATCCCATTAAGAACGGCTGTCCCGCGGATGGTATCTATGCACCACCTGCTCGACCGGTTCGCAGCGATCATCCGCGCCCAAGTGCTGGAATCCGGCGGCTCCGCCCACCAGTCGCCATTGACGATCCATGGGTTTTTCACGCGTCAGCGTGGTGATGGCGCAGGGATGCCAGTCGAGCGACAGCGACCGTCCGCTCATCAGCGTGAGCAGCTCCTTGAGAATGATCTCGTGCGATACGACGACGATACGCTGCGAGAGCGGCTTGCGGCCCTTCAGCTCGATGACCATCTTGGCCACCCGTTCCTTGATGGTGCGGTCCGATTCCGGATGAGCCGGCTTGCCCGCGCCCTCGCGCTGCGCGGCCCAGTCCGGATCGAGCGAACTCGACGGGCTGAAGGGGCTGCCGAGCACCTGCGACAGCAGCACGTCGCCGACCCGCCAGTCGGGGGCGACCGCGACGCCGGCCGTGCTGGCGATGGCGTCGGCAGTCTCGAGGCAGCGTCGGAACGGCGAACTGATCACCGTATCGACGTCGCCGCCGCTGCGCACGAAAGCAGCGGTGAGCGCGGCCTGGCGCTTGCCGATGTCAGCCAGGCCCGGGTCGAGGCGCTGATGCGGCGGCGTCTGGCGGGTGGCCTTCACGTCCCATGAGGCCTGGTAGCCGTGGCGGATCAAAATGATGGTCTGCATGCGGGGCAGGAGTTACGTGCCACTACCCACTACCGCAAGGGTGGCGCGCCCACGCGACTACGCGGAGCAACCGGACATGGGCGGGTGCACGTGCCCGCTCATGCGCTCAACGCGCCCGCTCGCCTCCCACCAGGCGGGCGAGCGCTGCGATGGTCGACTGCTGGCTGAAGCGCAGCGCGGCGAGCGCGGTCGCGAAGAGGCTGAAGACCGCCAGCACGGCGATGTCGATACCGACACTGAAATCCGGGGCATAGCGCGCAGGCAGCGTGTCCATGCCCGCATGCTTCAGCAGGTCCACGCCATAGCTGAAGGGGTTGGCCATCGCCACCCAGCCCAGCCAGGGCGGCAGGCTCTGCACCGGGTAAAGCGCCCCGCTGAGGAAGAAGAGCGGGAAGATCACCAGGTTCATCATCACCGCGAAATTCTCCAGGCTCTGCACCCACACCGCGATCAGCAGGCCGAGGCTGGCGGCGGCGAGCGCGGTCAAAGCCACGCCGAGCGCCAGCAGTGGGAAGCAGGTGCCGGCGCCGATGTAACCGCAGGCGGCCAGCACCAGCAGCAGCGCCAGCGCCTGCACCACCGCCACCGTGGCGGCGCTGAGGACGCGCGCGATCACGATCCAGGCGTGGTGGAAGGGCGCGACCAGGAGCAGGCGCAGAACGCCGGATTCCTTGTCATGCACCAGCGACAGTGCCGCGAGCATGGCCCCGAACAGCAGCGCCATGGCCACCAGGCCCGGCACCAGGAAGGAGCGGTAGCCCGCCCCGGCATCGTGGGCGACGACGCTCTCGACGCCGCTGCCGATGACCACCAGCCAGAGCAACGGGCGCACCAGAGCGCTGAGCAGGCGACCGCGCTGGCGGAAGGTGCGCGTCAACTCGCGGGCCATGATGGCATATACGGCACGGGCGATCACAGGCGTCCCGCCGTCAGCCACAGATACACGTCGTTGAGGTCCGGCCGCCGCAACCGCAGCGAGCGCACCTCGGCCACGCGCGCGGGATCGAGCGTGGCGAGGGTGAACGCAGGATCGCTGATGCGGAGCGAGCAACCGGTGGCGGTGGCCAGGTGCTCGCCGAGACCGGTGAACGCCGTCGTTTCGCCGTCGATGTCGAGCATGAAGGCGCCCAGGCGGGCGATGAGATGCGCCGGCGGGTCCTGAGCGATGGCGGCGCCGGCCTTGAGAAACAGCACCCGGTCGCAACCGGCAGCCTCCTCCAGCAGGTGGGTGGTGAGCACCAGGGTGGTGCCGTGCTCACGGCGCAGGCGGTCGAGGAAGCCCCACACCGCGCGGCGGTTGGCCAGGTCCAGTCCAGTGGTCGGTTCGTCGAGGAAGAGCACGCGCGGGCGGTGCAGCACGCCGCGCGCGATGTCGAGCGCGCGACGCTGGCCGCCCGAGAGCCGCGCCACCGGCACGTCGCGGCGGTCGCTGAGCTGGAACAGCTCCAGCAGCTCCTCGCTGCGCGCACGCACCTGCGCCCGCGTCAGTCCATGCAGCGCACCGGCGAAATGCAGGTTCTCATCCGCACTCAGGCTGCGGTCGAGCGCAGTGTCCTGGAACACCAATCCGATGGCCGCCCGTACCGCGACCGGGGTGGCGACGATCTCATGGCCGTCGATCCAGGCGCGCCCACTGCTGGGTGCCAGCAGCGTCGTCAGCAGTTGGATGGTGGTGCTCTTGCCCGAACCGTTGGGTCCGAGCAGCCCAAAGCAGCTCCCCGAGACGACGCTGAACGTGAGATCGGCGACCGCGACGCGCTCGCCGTAGCGTTTGCCGAGACTTTCGACGCGGATGGCGACATCGCCGTCGCTCATGCGCCCAGCCGGCGGGAGTTGGCCGGGTTGCGATAGGCCAGGGCTGCCGCCGGCGGTTCCCCACGCTCGGCGAGCGCCACCGCGTCGAGCACCACCTGATGGCGCGGCGACAGGCTGCACACCGGGTCAGCATTGGCGGCGTCGCCGCTGAGCAGGTACGCCTGACAGCGGCACCCGCCAAAATCCTTGAAGCGCTCCGGGCAGGCGCGACAGGGTTCCTGCATCCAGTCGAAGCCGCGGTAGCGGTTGAAGGCTGGCGAGTCGTGCCAGATCCATCCGATGTCGTGCGTCCGCACGTTGGGGAACTCCAACCCCGGCAGGTCACGCGCCGCATGGCACGGGAGGGCCGCGCCGTCCGGCGCGATGGTCAGGAAGACGTTGCCCCAGCCGTTCATGCACGCCTTCGGGCGTTCCTCGTGGTAGTCGGGCACGACGTAGAAGATGCGACGGCGTGCGCCCTCGCGTTCCTGATACTCGTGCGCGATGGCCTCGGCCTGCTGGACCTGCGCGCGGGTGGGCAGCAGGTGCTGACGGTTGAGCTTGGCCCAGCCGTAGTACTGCGTGGTCGCGAGCTCGATGTAGTCGGCGTCGAGCTCGACGCAGAGGTCGAGGATGGCGCGCACCTCGTGGATGTTCTCGCGGTGGATGACGATGCAGAGCGTGAGCGGGAAGCCGCGTTCCTTGACCAGGCGCGCCGCCGCGATTTTTTTCGCAAAGGAGGTGGTGCCGGCGATGCGATCGTTGAGCGCGGGCGAGGCGGCCTGGAAGCTGATCTGCACGCTGTCCAGGCCGGCGGCCTGGAGGGCGTCGAGGTGGCCCGCGTCGAGCCCGACGGCCGAGGTGATGAGGTTGCTGAAATAGCCGAGGCGACGCGCTTCCGTCACCAGCTCGACGAGGTCGGGACGCGCCAGCGGTTCGCCGCCCGAGAGACCGAGCTGGGCCGAGCCCAATGCGCGGGCCTGCGTCAGCACCCCCAGCCATTCGGCGGTGGTGAGCTCGTCCTGGATGCCGGCATAGCGCACCGGGTTCGAGCAGTACGGACACTGCAGCGGGCAGCGGTAGGTCAGCTCCGCCAGCAGCCACAATGGCTTCGGCCGGGCATCCACCGCTGGCGCCTCAGGCGCCGATGATCCAGCCGCGCCCATGGGCGACCTCCAGGAAGGAGATGACGTCGGGACCGAGCTTGGTGCCCGGAAATTGGCGCTCGAGTTCGGCGACCAGCCCGGCCGCGTCGCGGGTGCCGTCGCACAGCCCGAGGATCGAGGCGGCGCTGGGGTTGAGCGTGATCATGCCCTCGGGGAACAGCAGCACGTGCGTGTTCTGGGCCGGCTCCCACTGGAAGCGGTAGCGGCGCGCGAGCGCGATGCGTCCCTCGGGCATGGCCATGCTCAGGTGCTCCACGGCAGGGAGGGCGGTTTGGGCGCTTCGGGGCCATAGCCGACGTGGGCGATCCACAGTGCGTCGAGCAGCGACCACAGGATGGCGAGTTTGAAGCGCAGGATCTCCAGGACGCGCTCCTGGCCGGCGCGGGTGGTGAAATGTTCGAGGGTCAGGCGCAGGCCGTGCTCAACGTCGCGCGGTGCCTCCTGCGTACGCTGGCGGAAATACGCCAGGCCCTGCGCATCGATCCACGGATAGTTCAACGGCCACGACGCCAGGCGCTGACGATGGATCTCGGTGGCGAAGAGCTCGGTGAGCGAGGCCGCCACGGCTTCCTGCCAGGGTGCCGTGCGCGCAAAGTGCACATAGGCGTCGACCGCAAAGCGTACCCCCGGAAGCACACGCCGCAGCGAGGTCAGCTCCTCGCGCTCGAGGCCGACGGCGGCGCCGAGCGCCACCCAGCGTTCGATCCCGCCCTCGTCGCCATCCGCGCCGTCGTGATCGGTGATGCGGTGGATCCACGCGCGCCGCACCGCACGGTCCGGGCAGTTGGCGAGGATCGCTGCATCCTTGAGCGGAATGTTGATCTGGTAGTAGAAGCGGTTGGCGACCCACGCCTGTACCTGCGCGCGCGTCAACCGGCCCTCGTTCATCCATACCTGGAAGGGGTGGTGGATGTGATAGGCGGAGCCCTGCGCGCGCAGCTGGCGCTCGAACTCCTCGCGGCTCCAGGCGTCGGTCGACACGTTCACAGGCTCATTTCCTGGCCGTCGAAGGCCACTTCGATGCCGGCCTCAGCCAGCTCGCGGCGCTCGCGGGAATCCTCGTCGAGGATGGGATTGGTGTTGTTGATGTGGATGAGGATCTTGCGCGGGCGCGGGTACGCCGCGAGTTCCGCGAGCATGCCGCCCGGCCCCGCCTGCGGCAGATGGCCCATCGCGCGCGCCAGCTTCCCACCCACGCCCGCGCGTGCCATGTCATCGTCGTGCCAGCAGGTGCCGTCGAGCAGCACGCAGTCGGCGGTCGCGACCTCGGCGCGCACGGTGTCATCGAATGCGCCCAGCCCAGGGGCATAGAATAGCCGCGCGCCGCTGCGCGTGTCGACGATGCGCAGGCCGATGTTGTCGCCACGGTGCGGATCATGGCGGTGAGGCGAGTAGGGCGGCGCCTTGCTGGTGAGCGGAATGGCGGTGAAGCGCAGGTGCGGAAGGCCCGCGACCGTGAAGGCGGCGTCGCCGTCGATGGGGATGGGGTGCACCGTGACCGTGGTGTAATGCCCGAGCATGCTCAGCACTGGGAAGCCCGTGGTGAGGTCCTGACGCACCTGCTCGGTGCAATGGACGGCCAGCTCGCGCCCTTCGCGCAAGCTGAGCAGACCGGTGGTGTGGTCGATCTGGCTGTCCATCAGCACCACCGCGGCGATGGCGCTGGCGCGCGCCGGCGTGCCGGGATTCAGGCGCGGGAAGCCGTCGATCTGCGCCCGGATGTCGGGCGAGGCGTTGATCAGCGCCCAGCGCCCGCCGTCATCACTGACCGCGAGCGAGGACTGGGTGCGCGCCGTGGCGCGGATGCGACCCGTCCGCACGCCGGCGCAGAGCGGGCAGTTGCAGTTCCATTGCGGGAAGCCGCCGCCGGCGGCGGAGCCGAGAACGTGGACGTGCATGGGCGATCACGTGATAAAAAAACACGACCGGATCCGCGGGCGGATCCGGTCGTGAAGGGATGGGTGAACCGCGTTCAGCGGTTCTGGATGTACATCGTCACTTCGAAGCCGAAACGCATCTCAGTGAAAGCGGGCGTGGTCCAGGTCATGGCTGACTCCAGGGGTGAATGGTGGGAAGGCTAGGCTGAAAAGGTGCTTTGTCTGCTGATGAAAGGGGGGTGCCTGGACGCGTATCAGACGGGTCGGGTCTGTGCGACATGGCCTACGGCGTCCGGGCATCGGTGACACCGTTGCCGCCCGAAGGCGTGACCACGCCGGTGGGGATGACGGCGCGCACGGTCGATGGACTGGACCATTCCAGACGCGCCATCGCCCCGCCGCCGTTCTCGTAGAATTCCATGCGCACCGTGACGCCTTGGCCGGCGGTGAGCGCGGCGGTCCCCGCCCAGGTCGTCGGACCCTGGTCGATCCACTTGTCGATGATCAGCACGTTGTTCACCCACAGCCGCACGCCGTCGTCGCCGGTGACATGGAAGGTGTAGGTCTCGCTCACGGACGGCGTCACCATGCCCAGCCAGCTCGCGCTGAAGCTATCTGCGCCGATGGTCGCATCGGGCGAGCCACCGCCCCAGTCGAAGTCGATGAGGGCATCGGTGCGCGCCAGGCTGGCGCCGGTGAAGTTGGCGTTGTCGTAATAGGTGGCGGCCCAGCCCTGCTCGACCGCTCCGCTCGCCGCCGGATACAGCCGTGACTGTGGGATCACGCCCTTGGACAGCGATGGGCTCGACCAGGCCAAGCGGGCCACCGCGTCGACCGCGTTGTCATAGTACTCCAGCTTGATGTCGTACTTGGTGCCGGCAGTCAAAGCGATGGCTCCGCTCCATTCGGTCGCGCTCTGGTCGATCCACTTGTCGATGATCAGCACGTTGTTCACCCACAGGCGCACGCCGTCGTCGCCGGTGACATGGAAAGTCCAGGTCTCGCTGGTGGGCGCCTGGACCTGGCCGCTCCAACGCACGCTGAAGTGATCGGCCGGCACGCTGCCGCCTGGGCTGCCGCCGCCCCACGAGAAGTCGACAGTGGCGTCGGTACGCGTCAGCACCGCTGGACCGCCGAGGGTCTGGTTGGCGAAGTACGCTCCCGTCAGGCCGCTGCCGCTGGTGGGCGCCGGCGCCACGGTGATGGTCGCTTCATCGGCCGACGTCAGCGCGCCATCGCTCGCACTCAGGCGCAGGACATACGTGCCGGGAGCCGAGAACGTGACATTGGTGCTGGCGGTGGCGGCATTGGTGAAGCTCGCCGTTCCCGGGCCGCTGACCGTGCTCCAGGTGGTGGTGAGCGTCGCCGTCGGCAGGCCATCGTCGCTCGCTGATCCGCCGAGCGTGGCGCTCGCGGGCAGGGTGATGGCGAGGTCGGCTCCGGCATTCACCACTGGCTCAGCGTTGGTCGACGTGCCGCTCGGATAGAGCCGCGCCTGCGGTACGATGGCCTTGGGCGTCGACGGGCTCGACCACGCCAGGCGGGCGACGGCACCACCTCCGTTCTCGTAATACTCCAAGCGTACGTCGTACCTGGTGCCGGCGGTGAGGGCGATGGCACCGCTCCACTCGGACGGGCCCTGGTCGACCCACTTATCGACGATCAGCACGTTGTTCACCCACAGCCGCGCACCGTCATCACTGGTGACGTGGAAGGTATGATTCTCGCTGACCGCCGCCTGCACCTGGCCCGTCCAGCGCACGCTGAACTGATCGACCGGGATGCCGCCACCGGGAGCGCCATTGCCCCAGTCGAAGTCGACCGTGGCGTCGGTGCGGGTGAGACCGGCAGTGCCGCTGAGGGTCTGGTTGGGAAAGTATGCAGCGGCCAAGCCGGTGCCGGTCGTGGGCATGCTGGATGGATAGAGCTGGCTCTGCGGCACCACCTGACGCGGGGTGCTCGGGCTCGACCATTCCAGGCGCGCCACCGCGTCGCCGCCATTCTCGAAATACTCCAGGCGTACGTCATAGCGCACACCAGCAGCCAGCGCGATGCTGCCACTCCATTGGCTGCTGCCCTGGTCGACCCATTTGTCGATGAGCAGGACGTTGTTCACCCACAGCCGCACGCCGTCGTCGGTGGTGGTGATGAAGGTAACGGTCTCGCTGACCGGCGACTGCACCTGACCGGTCCAGCGCACGGTGAAGACGTCCGCACCGATCGACGGATCCGGCGAGCCCCCGGCCCACATGAAGTCCATGACCGGATCGATGCGCGTGAGTGTCGGCGTACCAGTGAAGGTGCGCACCTGATTGGCGAAGTATTCGCCGCGCAGACCGATGCCCGAGAGCGAGAGACCGGCGATCCATTGATCGATCACCGCGACCGCCGTGTTGTCGACCAGATTGCGCGCGAGCGGCGGCATCTTGATGGCGTTGTCGAGGCTATGCATGCGCACCGACAGCACCGAGCGGGCGACGTCGGCGGGCTTAACCAGGCGCGCCTCGCTCGGTGGGGTGATGCCGACCGAGCCCTTGGTCGGCACCACCTCGATCAGGCCCATGCTGCCCAGCGCAGTGGCGTACCGACCATCGGTGAAGGCGGTGGAGGGGCCGCCCGGGCGGTGGCAGAAGGCGCAATTGGCTTCGAGGTAGGACTTCACTCGCGTCTCCAGCGGAGCCGTGGATTCGCTGATGGCGACCGTGCGCGTCAGCCCAGGGATCGCCGCTTCGCCGATGTCGGTCGAGAACAGACGCAGGTAGTTCCACGTACGCAGTTGGTTGTCGCTGACCGGGGTCCCGCTGCTGCTCGGGTAGGCGAAGGCGCCATTGAGCTGTGCGGTCTTCGGCCCCAGCACGAAGCCGGCATTGGTGACGTGGCACTGCAGGCACTCGTTACGGCTCGGGTAATGCCAGGTCTGGGTGCGCGTCCCGCCGCCGGTGGTGATGGTGATGGGCTCGTCGAGGCCGGCGCTGCTGATGAGATCGGCTTCGCTATTGTCGGCGCGCCACTTGTACGTCAGGCCATAGCCGGCATTCGGCGCGCTGGAGGTGACCACCAGCAGGCGCGTCTCGAGGCGCTTGCGCACGCTGGGATTGGTGTCGTCGGTGCCGAGCTCGAAGTGCTTCACGAACACCGTGCCGTTGGGATAGGCGAACTCGCCGGTCGCCTGCCAGGCGATCTGCGCGCCGTTGGGCACGGCGATCCAGCGCCACTTGGCAGCGGCGTCCGACCACAACTGCGCGTTGACGCTGTACGGCACCAGGCCGGCGGCAGGCGCGAGGGTGGTGGTATTGGTGAAGACGCCGGTGCTCGACAGCAGCCCGCTGGTGGCGCCCGCTCCAGGAATGGTCAGCGTCGGCAGGGTGCCGCGCGTCGGCATGCCATAGGGGGTCGAGCCGGTGATGGTGTAGGTCGCTGCGGTCACCGGGCTGTCGGACAGGCCGCTCTTCACCGCCAGCGCGCGTATGGTGGCGCTGGTCGCGAGCTGGGGCGGCGCCGCCGGGTTGTAGGCCGGCGAGGCGGTGGTCGGTGTCGCGCCGTTGGTGGTGTAGTGGATGGTCGCGCCTGCGGTGGCGCTGCTCATGGTCACCGTCACCGGTCCGCTGAACGAGCCCGTCCCCGGGGCCAGCACCGGCGGTTGGACGACGCTGGCCGAGGTGATGGCGAAGGTCGCACTGGTGGCGCCGGTGTAGGCAGGAGTGCTGGTGGCGGCCAGAGTGTAGCCGACCCCGGCATTGTTGACGGAGAGGTTGCTGAAGGTCGCCACGCCATTGACTGTCGCGGCGGCGGTGGTGCCCGACAGCGTCGCGCCGCCCGGATTAGCGCCAAAGCCGAGTGAGATGGTGGCCGAGGCGCTGGTGACGACGTTGTCGGCGAAGTCGACGATCGCGACCGCGACCGCGCCGAGCGAAGCGCCAGCCACGGCGTTGGCCGGCTGGCTGGTGAAGCGCAACGCGACCGGAGCATTACCCCCGAGCAGGCCGTAGACTGCGACATGGTTGGTGGCATCGGCGGCGTTCAGCGTGGGCACATAGACGCGCCCGTCGGCGATGGTCGGGAAGGACAGCTTGCTGTAGTTGCCGAGCGAGTCGCGCGCCGCGTTCTGCTGGCTGTCGTAGAGCGTGACCGTGAGATTCTCGGCATTGAGCGCGATCAGGCGTCCTGGCCCGGGCGGACTGTTGCCGCCGGAGTCGCTCTTGATCGACCACAAGATGCCGGTGCCGGCGGTGGCGCCATTGGCCGAGAGACTGATGCCGCCGGCGCGCCCGCCCTGCGTGACGGTGCCGGTGCTGACTGCAGGAACGTTGAGCAGGTTGGTGCCGGTATTGAAGCGGTAGGCACGCGGGAAGTTATTTCCGTTGCGGCCGGCCCAGTAATAGACCGTCGGGCCGTTCGGGCCGACCCAGTACACCGGCGCCTGCGCGTTGCCGTCGCTGCCCGGATTGAGGCCGTCGCCACCCATGATCGACTGCAGGCAGTTGTTGGCGCCGTTGGTGTAGCCGCCGAGGCTGGCGGTATCGCAGACGAAGATGTTCCCGGGCTTGCCCGCCATCACCACCCGGTTGGTGCCGGGCACCAGCAGCGGCCCCCCCGAGGCGAAGTCGTCATCGGCGCCGTTCTCGGCGGTGGCATTGCCATTGATGAAGAAGCTCTGCAAGGCCAACGTCGGTGAGAGCTTGAGCAGGGCCATGCTCTTGTCCCCGGGCATGTTGCCATCGAAGGCGCCATTGCCGGTGGCGCAGTAGACGTTGCCGGCTGGGTCGGCGACCAGGCCGCGACCGCTCTGCCAGACGCCGCCCAGGCCGCCGTTGGGCGCGGTGCAGTAGACCACGGGCGCGGCCGCGAGGTTGGCGGTGGTCCAGCCTAAGACCCAGCCCTGCGCGGCGCCCTGGTCGCAGTGCGAGCTGAACGCGGCATAGACCCGGCCATTGGACAGCAGCATTCCTGGGCGGCTGAAGTGCCACTGCGGGTTGAAGGTCACCGTCCCGCCGCCGACTTTGGGAAAGCTGCCGGCGACCGTCACCGGGCTGCCGGCGCGATTGCTGCCGTCGATCAGGTTCAAGGCGTGCAGCTTGTTGGCGTAGCCGCCCGCGTTGGTCTTCGAGATGAGGTAGATGGCGCCCGCAGCCTTGTCGATCACCGGTGTCCCGGTGATGCCGACCCGCGGCGTCAGGTCGCCGCAGCCACCATTGCCGTTCTCAGCACTGGTACCCAGGTTCACCGACCAGTAGACGCGACCGAGACCTGAGGGACCAGGGTCGGCGGCGTCGAAGCAGTGCACCTGATTGTTCTCGGTGGCGATGATCACCACATGGTGCGTGCCCTGCGCACCCAGGTTCAGATTGCTGACGTAGAGCGGTTGGGCGTAGACCTGCCCATTGACCTGCATGCGGAAAACCCGCCCAAACTGCCCCTGGTTGACGTTGGCGTGCGTGAGCACGGTCTCAGCAGTGTTGGCGCCGGTGCGGTTGACGTCGTTGTGCTGTGTCAGCAGGTCGACCGCGGATGCCCGCAGCATCGGCACCAGGGAAGCGGTGATCAGCAGTGCGATGCGGGTGATGATGATGTTCATAGGTACCTGGCGGAGGTGCGGTGCAGGTCATGCGCGATGTGCGATGACAGAACAACCAGCGGTCGCCTGATTAATCATCTTATGCGCAAGAACCACCAACACCTTGGACAAGCTTCGACGTTTCCGAGTCAGTCCCGCCGAAAGTCATGCCGCCTGCGCCCGACCAGCCACTGCCGCATCAGCAGGCTGCTCAGGGCGAGGACCAAGGCGGAGACCATGCTGCCAAAGCCGCACTTCTTGTCGTCATCACCGTCATCGACCACGGGGGGCTGACCACCGCCCGGAGCTCCGGAGCCGATCCAGGCATCGATGACCGCGACGGCCTCGGCATCGACCACGTTGCGCGCCAGCGGCGGCATCTTGATCGTGTTGTCGGTACTGTGCATGCGCACCGAGAGCACCGAGTGCGCGACGTCGTTGGGCTTTACCAGGCGCGCATCTGCTGCCGGCGTGATCCCGACGGTGCCCTTGTTCGGGACCACGTCGATGAGGCCCATGCTGCCCAGCGCGGTAGCGAAGCGGCCATCGGTGAACGCTGTCCCAGGTCCACCCGGACGGTGACAGAAGGCGCAGTTGGCCTCGATGTAGGATTTCACTCGTGCTTCGAGCGTTGCCGCGGTGTTGCCGATGGCGACGGTGGCCGGAATGGCCGGAATGGTCGACTCGTCGATGTCGGTGGTGAAGAGCCGCAGGTAGTTCCAGGTGCGCAGCTGGTTGTCGCTCACCCCCGAGCTGGGATAGGCGAAGGTACCGTTGAGCTGCGCCGCCTTGGGCCCGAGCACAAAGCCGGCGTTGCTCAGATGGCAGGTCAGGCATTCGCTGCGGCTGGGATAGCGCCAGGTCTGGGTGCGCGTGCCGGTGGCAGTGGTGATGGTCTGCACCTCGTCGAGTCCCGCCTCAGCGATGAGATCGGCGTCGGTGTTGTCGGCGCGCCACTTGTAGGTCAGACCGTAGCCGGTGGTGGTGCCCGTCATCACCAGCAGGCGGGTCTCCAGGCGCTTACGTGTGTTGGCGTTGGTGTCGTTGGTGCCGAGCTCGAAGTGCTTCACGAACACCGTGCCGCTAGGGAAGGTGAACTCGCCGGTGCCCTGGAAGACGACTTGGGCGCCATTAGGAACGGCCATCCAGCGCAGCTTGTGGGCGTTGTCCGACCACAGTTGCGCATTCACCGTGTACGGCACCACGCCCGAGTTCGGCGTCTGGTTGGCGGTGTTGCTGAACAGGCCGGTGCCTGACAACGTGCCCGCGGTCGCGCCGGCCGCCGGGATGGTCAGGGTCGGCAGGGTCCCGCGCGTCGGCAGGCCATAGGGCGTGGTGCCGGTGATGGTGTGGAGCCCGGTGGTCACCGTGCTGTTGGTTCCGGCATTGATGGCGATGGCCTTGAGCGTCGTCGTGGCCGACACCACCGGCGGCGTGGCGGCGTTATAGAGCGTCGAGGCCGCGGTCGGCGTCGTGCCGTTGGTGGTGTAGCGGATGGTCGCGCCGCCCGTGGCCGAGGTCATCGTCACGGTCACCGGGCCGCTGAAGGTGCCGGCGCCCGGCGAGAACACCGGCGGCTGGGTTACGGCGGCGTCGGTGATGGTGAAGGTCGAGGAAGTCGCCGAATCGAGCTCGAGGATGCGATTGGCGGTCCCGCGCTTGAGCGACACTTGGCGGAACTCCCCGGTGACGGACTTGCTGCTGTCGTGCGCGGTTATCGCGAAACCGATCAGCAGAGGATCGGTGAAGGTTACCACGTGATCCGTGATGAACTCGTTCCAGTTTGAGTCCGCCCCGTCGGTGCTGGAGTAGGCGGTGAACGTGTTGCCCACGCGCTCCAGGCGCAACCAGGCGTTCGGATAGGAAACGTTGACCGCGGCGCCCGTCCAATGGTTCGGTTCATTATCTTGGGGATGGATGGCATCTGCCTGAGCGCCATCGGTTAGGCGGTACTGGTATTCGTAGCCACCGGTGTTGGCGTTGCGTGTCGCGTTGGTGGGGAAAACCAAGGCCATGGCATGCTTGCTATTGGCGGCAGTGCTGCCGCGTGCCATCAGGCCGGTCTTGGTGTAGAGATCAGCAGGGGCCGGTGTGGGGACGATCGCATTGACGCGCGTGCGCAGATCGAAGTCCCCGCTGAGCGAGAGGTAAGAGAAGCGGAACTCATCGGAAGTGCCGTAAATGTCGTCGCCGCCGCCCTTGATATCGTAACCGCTCGGCTTCGCGACCTGCGAACCCGTGGTGCCTGTAGTACCGATATCGATCGAGGTCAGCGTCCCAATGGTGCTGCTGGCGACCAGGGTGTAGCCGGTGCCGGCATTGTTGACGGTGAGATTGTTGAAGGTCGCCACCCCGTTGACGGTGGTGACGGTCTTGGTGCCGCCCAGGGTTGCGGTGCTGGGATTGACGCCGAAGGCGATGGTCACATCGGTGACCGCGCTGGTGACGGTGTTGTCAGCGGCATCGACCACCGCGACCGTGATCGTGCCGAGCGTGGCGGCGGTGAGCGCATTGGCCGGCTGCGCGGTGAACTTGAGCTTCACCGGCGGATTGCCGCCGAGCAGCCCGTAGACCGCCACGTAGTTGGTAGTGTCGGAGGCGTTCAGCGTCGGCACGTAGACGCGGCCGTCGGCGATGGTGGGATAGGAGAGCTTGGCGTAATTGCCGAGCGAGTCGCGCGTCGCGTTCTGCTGGCTGTCGTAGAGGATCACAGTGAGGTCCTCGGCATTGAGCGCCGTCAACCGTCCAGCTCCGGGCACGGCGTTGCCGCCCGCGTCGCTCTTGATCGACCATAGAATACCGGTGCCCGCGGTAGCGCCGTTAGCTGAGAGGCTGATGCCGCCGCAGCGCCCACTGTGGTGGATCCCCGTGCCGGTGCTGATTGCCGGCACGTTCAGTAGGTTGGTGCCGGTGTTGAAGCGGTAGCTCTTGGGGAAGTTGTCCGTGTTGCGACCGGCCCAGTAATAGACGTTCGGGCCGCTCGGGCTGACCCAGTAGACTGGGGCCTGCGCATTGCCGTCGCCGCCAGGTTTGATGCCGTCGGCGCCCGTAATCGCCTGCAGGCAGTTGTTGGCGCCGTTGGTGTAGCCGCCGAGGCTGGCGCCGGCGGCGGTGTCGCAGACGAAGATGTTTCCGGGCTTGCCAGCCATCACCATACGATTGGTGCCGGGCACTAGCAGCGGCCCGCCGGAGGCGAAATCGTCGTCGGAGTTGTTCTCGGTGGTGGCATTGCCATTGATGAAGAAGCTCTGCAGCGTCAACGTCGGCGAGAGCTTGAGCAGGGCCTGGCCCTTGTCCCCCGGATTGTTTCCGTCGAGCTGCCCATTGCCGGTGGCGCAGTATATGTTGCCCGCGGTATCCGCGACCAAGCCTCGGCCGCTCATCCAGATGCCGCCCTTGCCACCGTTCGGCGAGGTGCAATACACCGCCGGTGCGGCCGCGAGGTCGGACGTCGTCCAGCCGAAGACCCAGCCCTGGTAGTCGCCCTGGTCGCAATGCGAGCCGAAGGCCGCGTAGACCCGGCTGTTGGCGAGCAGCAGGCCGGGACGGCTGAAGTGCCACTGGGCATTGAACGTCACCGTTCCGCCGCCGACCTTGGGGAAGCTCCCCGCGACCGTCACCGGGCTACCAGTGCGGTTAGCGCCGGTGACCAGGTTCAGGGCGTGCAGCTTGTTGGCGAAGGTGCCGCTCGTGTTGGTTTTGGACATCAAGTAGATGGTGCCGGCGGTCTTGTCGATCACTGGCGTGCTGGTGATGCCCACGCGCGGGCTGAGGTCGTTGCAGCCGGTGTGCGTGCCCAACTTGTTGCCCTCCTCGGCGGCGGTGCCCAGATTCACGGCCCAGTACTGCTTGCCGTAGCCAGCGGTACCGGGATCGGCGGCATCGAAGCAGTACACCCAGTTGTTCTCGGTGGCGATAATCACCACGTTGTGGACCCCCTGCGCGCCCAGGTCCAGGTTGCTGACATAGAGCGGCTGGGCGTACACCTGCCCATTGACCTGCATCTTGAACACCCGCCCGAACTGCGTCTGGTTCACATTCGCGCGCGTCAGGATGGTCTCGCTGATATTGGCGCCGGTGCGGTTGACGTCGTTGTGCTGCATCAACACGTCGACCGCTGGTACCACGGCGGCCAGGGCCAGGACGAACAAAGTGAGCCA
>JANPIY010000630.1:0-1824 GCA_031425255.1 Planctomycetota bacterium | reverse complement strand
GCGCGGCTGCAGGACGGAGGGGGCCGCCTCGGCGGTGGGCAGTGCCGGGATCACCGCCGCCGGCAGATGCTCCCGTACCAGACGTTCGTCCAGCACCGCGCGCGATCGACCTGCCCGAGGGCGGCTTCGACCTCGATGCCTGGACCCGCACGGTGATCACCACCGCGCTGGCGAAACATCAGGGCTCGCCAGTGCGTACCGCCACCTACCTCGGAGTGACCCGCAAGGTGCTGTACACCTTGCGCAAACGCTACGGCCTCTGCGCCCAGGGCGAGGTCGAGGATTCGCCGTGACGCTGCCACCGGAGGGCTCGCTCTTACCACCGCCTGGACGGCTCGGCTGGTTCCGCTACTGGCCACTGCTGCTGGTCACCAGCGGCGTGGTGCTGGTCGGGCTGTTGGCGCGCGCCTGGATGCACCACCACTTCGAATTGGTCGATGATAACGATGCGCTGATGCTCGGAGTGGCCGACACGGCGCTCAACATCAGCATCGGCTGCGCCCTGCTGGTGGTGATGTTCGCCCACCTGATGCTCGACCGGCAACGCGCGCAGGTCGAACTGGAGCTGCGGCGGACCCGGGCCGCCCTGCATGATCAGCTCGAACAGGAATCCCAGAGCCGGCGTACCGGCATGCTCGGGGCCCTGGCCGGTGGACTGGCGCATGAACTGGGCCAGCCGTTGTCGGCCGCGCGGGTCGGTATCGAAGGGCTGCACTACCTGCGCCAGCTCGGCCGCGAACCGACCACCGATCACGTCGCCCGCACTATGACCCAGGTGGGCATGTGCCTGCTGACCATGACTCAGACCATCGAACACCTGCGCGGCCTGGCGGCGACGCCGGACTCGGTTCACTTGTCGCGCCTCGATCTGGTCGAGATCGTCACCGCGCTGCTGGCCGACCGCGACCACTGGCTGCGGTATCACGATGCCCGCATTGAATTCACGCCACCGGCCGGCGCCGTCCACGTCATGGGCGATCCGGCCGGCGTCCGTCTGGTCTTGACCAACCTGCTGCGCAACGCGGTGGAGGCGGTGGCCGGGCAAGGCGCAGAGCGGCGGGTGGTGAAGATCACCGTCGGCCCGGGCGCCTCGGTGGCGGTCCATGACAGCGGAGCGGGCATCCCGCCTGAGCTGCAGAAGCGGCTGTTTGATCCGTTCTTCTCGACCAAGGATGGCGTCACGCGTGGCATCGGCCTCTCGCTGGCGCGCGCCTCGGTCCAGCGCATGGGTGGTGAATTGCGCATCACCTCCCAGCCCGGCAGCGGCAGCACGTTCTCGCTGCACCTGCTCAGTCCGGAACAGCACCACCACGCCGAGCACGACCTGCTGACATGAAGAGCCTGCGCGCCCGCATCGTGGTCCTGGGTGCCCTGATGGCCTTGGGCAGCGCGCTGATCTGCGCCTTCGCCGGCGTCCACGTCGCCCAGCGCAACATCGCCACGATGGAGGACCGTCATGCCGAGGCGGCTCTGGCGGCTGTGCAGCAACGCCTGGGTAACCTGCTCGAAAGCCTGGCTTTCGAGGCCGACGACTACGGCCACTGGGATGAGCTGCACGCCCAGATGCCGTCGCCGGAAGCGGCCTGGGCCCGCATCAATCTAACCCCCGGCAAGGTGCGTGGCGCGCTGACGCAATACTTCATCACCGCCGACCACGATCGGGTCACCGGCCGTTACCACGATGGCGAGGTGCGTGGCCCCAACGCCTCGCCTGCGGATCCGGCGCCACCCGAAAACCTCAGGAGCCTGCTCGGGCCGACGGTGATGCGCAGCGGCCTCGGCATCTTCGCCGGCAGCCCGGCGCTCTACGCCGTGAGCCCGGTC
>JANPIY010000629.1:0-6680 GCA_031425255.1 Planctomycetota bacterium | reverse complement strand
AGATGGGCGAGGGGGGCCGCACCGCCTGCGCCGGTCCGGTGTTCCGCTGGAAGCCCGAGTTCGAACGCACCGGCGGCCTGCCCCAGGAGCTCGACGGCTGCCTGCTGTTCTGGGACTGGGAGCGTCCGACCATCCGCTGGGCACGCCTGGATCAAGACTCGCATTTCAAGGGCATCGAGCCCTTCACCACCGCCGTCGTCACCGGTAACAAGGCCGAGCAGATCGAGCGGCTGAAGCCCGCGATCGCCGCTGGCGCGACGCTGCTCAAGCGGCCGGTTGATGCCGCCTTCGGGTCCGACGGCATGCTTTATATGCTCGACTACGGCGAGACCTGGGGCGTGAACGCGGATGCCAAGCTGGTGCAGATCAGCTACCTGCGCGGCAACCTCCCGCCGGTGGCGAAAGCTGCGGCCGAGCCGGGCTCGGGACGTGAACCGCTGACGGTGCAACTCTCGAGCGCCGGCTCACGGGATCACGAAGGGGACACGTTGACCTACGCCTGGCGTCTCAGCGCGCGCGGGCCGGTGGTCTCGACTGCAGCCAACCCGCGCCTGACCATCGATCAACCCGGAAATCACCGGGTCGAGCTCACCGTCACCGACGCGCACGGCGCGAGTGGCACCGCAACCGTCGCACTGCTGGTCGGCAACACGGCGCCGCGGGTGACCTTCACCCAGCCGAGCAGCGGCGGATTCTTCACCCCGGGCCGGTCGGTGACGTTCAGCGTCACGGTGGAGGACGCCGAGGACGGCCGCTCGGTGGAGAAACCCGCCGACTTCGCTGTCCGCACCCTGCTCAGCAGCGTCTTCCTGCGCGCCGATGGCAAGGAGACGGCGAGCGAACCTGGCTTCGCCCTGATGAAGGCCTCCGACTGCTTCAACTGCCACGCCATCGAGCACCGCGTCCTCGGCCCGGCCTTCACCGAGATCGCCGCCAAGTACCGCGGTCAGCCCGGCGCACTCGACGTCAGCGTGCAGCGCGTACGTAACGGCAGCACCAAGGTGTGGGGCGAGATCCCCATGCTGCCGCACCCGCAGCACAGCACCGACGAGGTCACCATCATGCTGCGCTGGGTCTTCGCCCTGGAGCAGGGCAAGGGCGGACCGGCGCTGACGCGTGGTCTCACCGGCGAGATCGCCACTCCGAAGGACGACCAGTCCGGCACTCTCCGCCTGGAGGCGAGCTACGCCGATGCCGGACGGGCGCCAGCCGGCTCGCTGAGCGCCCGCGCGACCATCGACCTGCGCTCCCGCCGGCAGGAAGCCGAGCGCGCCGCGGTGCACGGCCCGACCATCATGGGCGGCGTGATCGGAGGGATCGCCCACGGCCACCGTGTGGTATTCGACGCCATCGACCTCGCCGACGTCGGCGGCATCACCGTGCGCGTCAGCTCGGGCGGCGAAGGCGGCACCATCGAGTTCCATGCGGGCACCCCGGACGGCCCTCTGATCGGCAGCGTAGCGGTCGCCCGCACCGGCGGCTGGGACACCTTCGTCGAGCTCAAGGCCACATGGTCCGACACCCACCCGACCACGCCCACGGACGTGCACGCGGTGTTCGTCAATCCCGGCAAAGGCGGACTCATGAATGTGGACTGGGTGCGCTTCGAGGCGAAGTGAATGAGGACACCCGGGTGGAGATCGTCCGCGCCCATTTCATCGGAGAACATGTTCCTTCATCGCGATCGTCCCGGGGGCGACATCAGTCGCCTGAATTGCCGCCCGGCGAGGCATCCTGGGAGGCCAGGAATTCTTCGATGTTGGTGATCAGCCCGGGGAGTTCCTCGCGCACCACCTTGAAGACCACGCGGAAGTTGGTGTTGCCATAGTCGTGGATGAGGCGGTTGCGCATGCCCCACATCAGGTGCCAGGGTACCGCTGGGAGTGCAGCCTGGAGACCATTAGACACCTGATGGCCTGCCTCCCCGATGACCTCGACGCAGCGGACCACACCGTGTCGAACGCCTAGGTCGGCGACCATCTCCTCCTGCGAACAGTGCCCCAGCAGAGTGATCGCATCGTGAGCGTGCTGCACCATATCGCACAGGCGGGCACGATCGTTGCCCTCAAGCGGCATAGATGACTTCGACATTCGCCATGATGCTGGTGCGGCGGATCTCGTTGCGATCCTCGACCGCGTCATCCTTGACCAGCAGGTCGACCGAACGACCGAAGAAAGATTCCAGCTCCTCGGCGAGCGCCACAAAGGCCAGTCCAGGCATCTTGCCGGTCTCGAAGCTCACCAGCAGGTCCACATCGCTGTCGGGTCGTGCGGTCCCCTTGGCATGGGAGCCGAACACTTCCAGCTTGGCGACGTGGTAGCGCCGGCACAGCGCGGCGAGACGTTCCTGGTCGATCTCGATGGCTAGCGACATGGTGGCACGCTACTCAGATGTGCGCGATGGTGAACTGGAATAAACGAGAGGGGCCGGGCCGGATTCGATCGCGGTGATCCCAATGGCGGGGGAGTCACCCGGTGATCAGCGGATCACCCCAGGCACATCCAGCACCTGCGTCATCGCCAGATCATTGCCAAAGAGTTCGAAGTTGCGGTAGCTCCACAGCACCTCCTTGGCGCGGTTGACGGCGATCAGTTGGGGATTTTGAGGGCCGGCGTGGCAGTTGCCGATGACGATGGTGCCGTCGGGCAGCGCCTGCACGGTGGTGATCCAGGCGAACGTGATGCCTGGGAGGTCACCCTGCTTGAGGTGCCAGACAATCTCCTTGGCCTTGGTCACTTCGAGCACGCCGTGGCCGTTGCCGGTGCTGATGAGGGTGTTGCCGTTGGCCAGGCGGATAGCCGCGTAGGTCTGGTTGCCCCAGGCCTCCGGACCGTGGCCGCCGGCGGGTTTCTTGTCGAACAGCGGCACCGCGAAGTCCCACACCACCTTGCCCTTGCCATCGTATTCGCGCACTACGCCGTCACCTTCGTGACAGACCAGGTAGGTGCCGCCAGCGAGTTTGCGCACCAGACGGGTGTCGCGGTGGGGATGCGGGCGATCGACCGTGAGCGCGATCTGATGCTTGATGACGCCGGCCTGGTCGACCTCGATCAGGCGTGCGGGGCCGGACTCGGCGATCATGGTCAGCCCATCGTCCAGGCGCTGGACCGCGTGCACCTCCACCTTCTTGCCCTCGTTGCCGTTCATCTTCGAGGAGTCATAGGACCAGACCTCCTTGCCGGTCTTGGCCTCCATCTCCACCACCCGGCGGCCGTCGAGGATCAACAGGATGTTCCCGTTCGCCAGCATGCTGAGGTCATGTGGGTTCCCCCGGACCGGCAATTTCCAGGCGACGGTGCCGTCGGCCTCCACGATCGCCAGCGAGCGGTCGGCTCCGATGAAGCGGTAGCCCTTGCCGGTGACGGCGACGTTCTCCGCGAAGGCGAACGCCGGGATGAGGAAGAGGGCGAGCAGAGCCGGGAGGCGGTGCGACATGGAGACTCCGGAGTCGAAGGTGAGGGGAAATGGAGGGATTCACCGCGAAGTCGCAAAGAGCGCAAAGGAGAGAGGGGGACGGGCAGGAACTCCCTCATCCAATTCTGGTTTTCTCAAACCTTTGCGCCTTCGCGTCTTTGCGGTGGAAGTCATGGGACATTCACCGCAAAGGCGCAAAGAGCGCAAAGGGAAGAGGGAGGCTTTGCGGTAGATGTCTGCGGAAAGACGAAAGATTCAGCGGATGGCGCCGGCGTCGTCGATAACGAACCCGACCGGCAGTGAATTGCCGAAGTTGTCGAAGTCGTGGTAGCTCCACACGACCGTCTTGGCCTTATCGACCTCGAAGATCTGCGGGTTGCCCTTGCCGGCATGGCAGTTGATGACGACGGTGTTGCCGTTCTTCAGACGCTGGACCTGCGCGACATACCCGAGCTTGATGCCGGGCAGTTCCTTGTGGGTGATCGACCACACTTCCTTTCCTGTCTTGTCGACCTCGAAGACCTTGCGGTTGTGACCGCCACCGATGAGGGTGTTGCCGTCGGCCAGGCGGATGGCGCTGTAACATTCCTTGCCGGTGGCGCACTCCCACACCACCGTGCCGCTGCCGTCGACCTCGACCAGCTTGGCTTCGGCGGAGAGTGCCAGCAGGTAGTTGCCGTTCTCGAGCTTGCGCGCGTTGCGCGTCTGATGGTGCGGGTCCCCCGTCAGGAAAGCGAACGATACGGTCTTCAACACCTTGCCGGAGCGGTCGATCTCGACGACGCGTTTGGGGCCGGACTCGAACACCGTGATGGTGCCATCGGCGTGCGGGTGGAAGGCATGGATCTCGACATGCTCGCTCACGCCGCCGTGTTTCTTCGCATCGTAGATCAGGGTCTGGGTGTCGGTCTTGGGGTCGACCTCGAAGATCTTGTCCCCGCTCGGCGTCCATAGGATCTTGCCGTCGGCCTGTACCCAGGCGTCGTGGCAGCCGCCCTCCATCGTGCGCTTCCATTCGATGACGCCGTCGGCGCCGACGATGGCCATGATGTGCTTGTCGTAATCGGCGGCGAAGAAGCGGTGACCCTTGCCGGTGATGTCGGCGGCATCGAGCGCCAAGGTGGGTGAGAGGAGCAAGCCGGCCAGCAGGCCGAGGGTGGGGATGAGGCGCATCGGTGTCCTTGAGGGCGGGGAGGAAGTGTTTACCGCAGAGGGCGCAGAGGGCGCAGAGGGGAAGGAAAAAAGAGGAAAAGAGCCAGATGCTGAACATCGAGCCAGGGGGGCTTCAGCTCTGCGCCCTCTGCGCCCTCTGCGGTTTGACCTGTGGTTGGATCTGTAGTTCTATCAGCGGTTCGATCAGCGGTTCGATCGCGGTCGTTCTTCCGCTGGGCTCAGGCCATGATGTCCTTGATCGGATCGGCGCCTTCGACGCCGACCAGGCTTTCGTCGAGGCCGTTATGGAAGAAGTTCAAGCGGCTCGAATCCAGGCCGAGCTGGTGGAGGATGGTCGCGTGCAGGTTCCGCACGTGCAGGCGGTTCTCCACCGCGGTGCCGCCGAGTTCATCGGTCTTGCCATGGCTGATGCCGCCGTTGATGCCGCCGCCGGCCATCCACATGGTGAAGCCGTAGCTGTTATGGTCGCGGCCGGTGCCCTTGGCATATTCCGCGGTCGGCTGGCGGCCGAACTCGCCACCCCACACCACCAGGGTGTCCTCGAGCATGCCACGCTGCTTGAGGTCCTTGAGCAGGCCGGCGATCGGCTTGTCGGTATTCAGCGCATGTTTGGTGTGGTTGCTCTTCATGTCGCCGTGCGCGTCCCAGTTGTCGTCGTTGTGCGCGCCGCCGGAATAGATCTGGATGAAGCGCACGCCGCGCTCGACCAGGCGGCGGGCGAGCAGGCATTTGCCGCCGAAGTCTGAGGTCTTCTCGTCATTGAGACCGTAGAGTGCCTTGGTCGCGGAACTTTCCTTGCTGATATCCACGGCCTCCGGCGCATGTTTCTGCATATTGAAGGCGAGTTCATAGCTGGCGATGCGGGCCGCCAGATCGGTATTGGAGGTGCGCCCGCTCTGGTGCTCCTCGTTGAACTGCTTGAGCGTGTTCAGCAGCTTGCGCTGGCGTCCTTCGGTCAGGTCGACCGGCGCCTTGAGATCGAGGATCGGCTCGCCACTGCCGCGCAGCACGGTGCCCTGGTACGAGGCCGGCATGTAGCCGCTCGACCAGTTCTTGGCGCCGCTGATCGGACCGCCGGTCTTGTCGAGCATGACCACGAACCCAGGAAGGTTCTGGTTCACCGAACCCAAGCCGTAGTTCACCCACGAACCCATACAGGGGTGGCCGGAGTTGATGCGGCCGCTATTCATCATCAGCATCGCGGAGCCGTGGATCGGCGAGTCGGCGGTCATCGAGTGCAGGAAGGCGATGTCGTCGACGCATTCCCCGAGGTTGGGGAAGAGGTCGCTGACCATCTTGCCGCATTTGCCGTAGCGCTTGAACTGCCATTGCGGACCGACCACGCGGCCCTCGTTCTTGTGACCACCGCGGCCAAAGGTCTTCACCGGGATGATCTTGCCATCGAGCGGATAGAGGTCGGGTTTGTAGTCGAAGGTGTCGACCTGGCTCGGGCCGCCATACATGAAGAGGAAGATCACATTCTTGGCCTTGGCCTTGAAGTGTGGTTCCTTGGGCGCGAGCGGGCTGGTGAATGGGGTCTTGCCGTCCGCACCCACCGCCTGCGAGGCGAAGAACTGGTTGCCGAGCATGCCGGCGAGCGCGACGCCGGCGAAGCCGCCGCCGGTCTGCCACAACATCTGGCGTCTGGTGGTGCGGCAGGCCTGGCCTGCGCGGACGTGGTTCGGATCGCTCATAATGGATTCCTTGCAGACGGGAGAAGGCGGGAGCGGTCAGGAAAAAGCGGCGACATGACGAGGCGGCCGTTCAATCGAGGAAGACGAACTCGTTGAGGTTGAGCGCCATCAGGCAGAACAAGGTGAGTGCGCCCTCGGCCTCCATGCCCTCCTTGGCGCGCAGGTCGGCGATGAAGGCGTTGGCCCGGCGGATCTCCGTCGCCTGCGGCTCGCGCTGGGTGACCAGCCGCAGGGCGAGGGCGATCTGCCGATCGAGCGCGGTGGGTTCTTCGCTGATCAGGCGGCGGGCGAAGGCGGCGGCGCGTTCATTGATGAACTCGCTGTTGAGCATGGTCAGCGCCTGCGTCGGTACGGTGGTGGCGAAACGCACCGGGCAGCTTTGGTCGGTGTCGGCGAAG
>JANPIY010000628.1:0-5697 GCA_031425255.1 Planctomycetota bacterium | reverse complement strand
CCTACGCTGGCATGGTCGCTGGCGGCATCTCGAAGAAACCCGCTGTGGTGGCCGGCAGCCTCGATGGCAGCGCGCTGATCCATGCCGTGCGCTGGCTCGATGACGACACCGCCATGCCACCCAAGGAACGTCTGCCGGTCGAGGCGGTGAAGCTGCTGGAGCAGTGGGTGGCGCAGGGTGGCGCGCATCCGGATGCCGGGCGGAGCGCGGTCCGCGATGTGGCGGTGGAAGAAGCCGCGGCCCGGCAGCACTGGGCCTTCCAACCCATCACCACCCCCGCCGTGCCCGCCGCGGGTGAGGGCTGGGCGGTCAACGAGATCGACCACTTCATCGCCGCCGGCCATGCCGAGATCGGTCTCAAGCCGGTGGGCGACGCCGATCCACGCGCCCTCATCCGCCGTGCGACCTTCGATCTCACTGGTCTGCCGCCCACGGCGGATGAGATCGACACCTTCCTCGCCGATCGTTCGCCGACCGCCTTCGCCAGCGTCATCGACCGCCTGCTGGCGGCGCCGACCTACGGCGAGCGCTGGGGTCGCCACTGGCTCGACCTCGCGCGCTACGCCGACACCGAAGGCGACAGCGCCGATTACCCGGTGCCGCAGGCCTATCGCTACCGCAACTACGTCATCGCCTCGTTCAACGCCGATAAGCCCTACGACCAGTTCCTGCGCGAACAGATCGCCGGCGATCTCCTGCCGGCCCGTGATGAGGCGCATCGCCGCGAGATGACCATCGGCACCGGCTTCATCGCGTTATCGCGGCGCTTCAGCGTCAATCCGGAAGCCGATCACCACCTGACCATCGAAGACACCATCGATACCATGGGGCGGGTGACCATGGGCCTGTCGCTGAGCTGCGCGCGCTGCCACGACCACAAGTTCGATCCCATCCCGACCAGCGACTACTACGCGCTCTACGGCATCTTCGCCTCGACCAGGTACCCGTTCCCGGGTTCCGAGGAACATCGTTATCAGCACGGCTTCGTGACGTTGGTCGGTGACGAGGAGCGCGACCGCCTGCTCGGCGAGCACAAGGAGCGGGTCCTGGCCATCGATGCGGAATACCTCGCGCTGCGGCGTGAGCGCGATGAGGACTGGAAGATCCGTGAGGAGATCAAGCAGGCCAAGGCCGCAGGTCGCGAACCGCCGAAGCCACCGCGCGGCGGTACCGAGATCCGCGATGCCATGAACAAGCTGATGAAGGAGCGCCGCACGCTGGTCGAGGCGCTCCCCGCGGAGATCCCCACCGCCTATGCCGTCAGCGAGGGCACGCCGCACCACGAACGCATCCAGAAACGCGGCGAACGCGGGAAACTGGGAGACGAAGTGCCGCGTGGTTTCCTCCAGCTCGCCGGTGGCCAGCGCGTGCCAGCGGATGCGGGCAGCGGTCGCCGGGAACTGGCCGGTTGGATCACCGACCCGAAGAATCCCCTCACCGCGCGCGTGGCGGCGAACCGGCTCTGGCACCTGCACCTCGGACGCGGCCTGGTGACCACGACCAACGACTTCGGAGTGCGTGGCGCCAGGCCGTCCAATACGGCGCTGCTCGACTGGCTGGCCAATCGCCTGGTGCAGGAAGGCTGGTCGTTCAAACGCATGCATCGGCTGATCATGTTGTCGCGCACCTACCAACTGGCCTCGACCGATGATCCACACCTGCTGCAGAAGGATCCCGACAATGCGCGCACGTGGCACTTCAACCGTCGCCGCTTGGCCGCCGAGGAGGTCCGCGATGCCCTGATGGCGGTCAGCGGCACGCTCAACCGCGAGCAGCCCGGCGCGCACCGCCAGTTTCCGTCGCTGAACAAGAAGGATTACAGCCAGCACGATCCCTTCCAGGGGATCTACGACAGCCCCCACCGTGCGGTCTACGTGATGCAGCAACGCATCCGCAAACATCCGTACTTCGAGGTCTTCGACGGCGCCGACACCAATGCCTCGACCGGCGAACGGGTCACCACCGTCACGCCGTTGCAGGCGCTGTTCCAGCTCAACTCGCCCTTCGTATTCGCGCAGGCGGAGGCGCTGGTCGCGAGAGTGGCGTCGGCCGGCGACGCCGCCGCCCGGGTGGCGGCGTTGTACCGTCTGGTGCTGGGCCGTTCCGTCACCAGCGATGAACTGACGCAGGCGATCGACTACCTCACGCGTTTCGAGACCCTGGCGACGCAGCAGGGCAAGACCCCGGCGAGCGCCTTGGCGAGTGTCGCCCGGGCTCTGCTCGCCAGCAATGAATTCATCTTCGTCGACTGAGCAGCCCGAGGTCCCCCATGTCCCAACGCACTCCCACGATCACCCGCCGTACCGCCCTGCGTTCGCTGTTCGCCGGCTCGTTGCTGATGCCGGCGGTGATGTCCGACCTGCTCGGGGTGGATACGGTCGCCGGTGCGGGCGTTGTCGATCCGCTGGCGCCGCGCTCGCCGCATTTTCCTGGGAAGGCCAAACGCGTCATCTTCATCTTTCTCACCGGCGGCTTCTCACACATCGATTCCTTTTGCCACCGGCCGAAGCTGAGCGAGCTGGCGGGCAAGAAGCTCGCCAATGGCAAGTTCCTCAAACGCCCGGATTGGGAGTTCAAGCCGCGCGGTCAGAGCGGCACCATGGTCAGTGAATTGTTTCCGCACATCGCTGGCGTGGCGGATGACCTCTGCGTCGTCAACTCGATGTTCAGCGAACACGGCAACCATTTCGAAGCCACCCTGGGCATGCACACCGGCTCGGTGACCTTCTCGCGCCCGAGCATCGGCTCCTGGGTGAGTTACGGCTTGGGTACCGAGAACCGCAACCTGCCCTCGTTCATGGTCCTCGCGCCGTACCTGCCCTACGCCGGCGGGCAGACCTGGGATTCCAACTTCCTGCCCGCCTGCCATCAGGGCACCCGTCTGATCCCCGGCGATGAACCGATCGCCAATCTGGCGCGTGGCCTGCCGACCAAGGATCTCCAGGACCTCGAACTCGGCCTGGTGCGTTCGCTCAATGACCGTCACCGTCAGGGCCGCGAGGCGGATCCCCTGCTGAGCGCCCGCATCAAGTCGTTCGAGACCGCTGCCGGCATGCAGGTCGAGGCTCCGGCCGCCTTCGACCTCTCCGGCGAAAGCGACGCGACACACGAACTCTATGGCCTCAAACGCGGCGAGAAGAAAGGCTTCGCCTGGCAGGCGCTGGTGGCGCGCCGGCTCAGCGAACGTGGCGTGCGCTTCATCGAACTGATCGACAGCGGTTCCAACCACAACTGGGACGCGCACGGCAACATGGCCGAACATGGGCCCCGGGCGAAGAATGTCGACCAGCCGATCGCCGCGCTGATCGCCGACCTCAAGCAGCGGGGCATGCTCGACGACACCCTGGTGGTCTGCACCAGCGAGTTCGGCCGCACGCCCTTCGTCGACACCGCCGATCACAAGGGACGTGAACACCACCCGCGCTGTTTCTCCTCCTGGCTCGCCGGTGGCGGCAGCAAGCCCGGCGTCAGTTATGGCGTGCCCGATGACTACGGCATCGAGGTGGCGGACCAGAAGGTCCACGTCCACGATTTCCATGCCACCATCCTGCACCTGCTCGGCTTCGATCATGAACGCCTGACCTATCGCCACGCTGGCCGCGATTTCCGCCTGACCGATGTGCATGGCGAGGTGGTCCAGGGACTTCTGGCCTGAGGTTGCGCCCACAGAGGAGAAGTTGGCTCCGCTCCGTGCTCTCTGTGAGCTCTGTGGTTACCTTCCTCAGGCATAGCCACAGAGCCCACAGAGAGCACAGAGGGGGAGAGGTTGGCAGGGGTGGGCGAGCTATGGCTTGCCAAGGAACATGTGCGGCTATAAAAGCCGCACATGAGAAACGCATCCCGGATTCCGGTGCTGCTGCTGCTCTGCGCCGTGGGCATGGCGGGCGATGCTCCGGTCGATTTCATACGTGACGTCTATCCCGTGCTCACCAGCGCCTGCATCCGTTGTCATGGGCCGGAGAAGGCCAAGGGCGCTCTGCGTCTGGATACCGCGGAACACGCCCTCACGGGGGGAGATGGAGGCCCATCCATCGTCCCCGGGAAGCCGGATCAGAGCCCATTCTTCACCCGTCTGATCAGCGATGACGAGGACGAGCGGATGCCGCGGGGCGCCGATGCGCTGCCGTCCGCGCAGATCGCCGCCATCCGCGCCTGGATCACCGCCGGGGCGCTGGGGCCGAAGGACGCGGCTGATAAGGCCGCAAGGAACCAACGGTCCTGGTGGTCGTTCCAGCCCTTGGCCGCGGTCACGCCACCCCCCGCGAGCGGCACTTGGGGCACGACGCCGATCGACCGCTTCATCGCCGCCGGCCTGGCGGCCAGACAGCTCACGCCATCGCGTGAAGCCGATCGCCGACGCTTGATCCGCCGGGCGACCTTCGACGTCACCGGTCTGCCACCAACGCCGGCCGAGGTCGCGGCCTTCCTCGCCGATCGCTCGCCCACCGCCTGGGACAGCGTCGTCGATCGTCTGCTCGCCAGTCCTGCCGCAGGCGAACGTTGGGCGCGGCGTTGGCTCGACGTGGTGCGTTACGCCGACAGCGATGGCTACGAAGCGGACCAGGACCGGCCGAACATGTTTCCCTATCGCGATGCGGTGGTGGCGGCGTTCAACCGCGATCTGCCGTTCGACCGCTTCGCCGCCTGGCAGGTGGCCGGTGATGAACTCGCATCCCAGGACCCGTTGGCGGTGGCCCTCACCGGCTACCTCTCCACCGGTCCGGTGTCGGTGATGAACGCGGCGACGCCGACCGATCGGCTGCGCCTGCGCTATGACGAACTCGACGACCAGGTGTCGACCTTCAGCGCGGCATTCCTCGGCCTGACGGTCGGCTGTGCGCGCTGCCACGACCACAAGTTCGACCCCATCTCGCATGAGGAGTACCATCAGTTGCTGGTGCCATTCGCGTCGATGAGACGCGCGCGCGTGCATCTGGGTTCCGCCGCGGAGTTCGCCAGCCACACCAGACGTCAGGCCGAGGTGGAAAAACCGCTGGCCGAGGCGCACCGACGCCTGAACGCGCTGCTCGATGAACTCGATGACGCTCAGGTCAAACGCATCGCGAAACTACCGATCCCGGAGTCGGACAAGCTGCGCCTCCGGCTGCCGATCGATCCCGACGACCACGCCCAGGCCGACGTGTTGGAACGATACGCCGATGAGATCAGGCATCCGGCCGAGGACTTCCGCACCAAGTTGAAGGACGAGCAACGCCAGCGGTATCAGCAGACCAGCGGGGCCGTCAGCGCGCTCATGAAACGCAGCGGTGACGCCCCCGCCTCGGTGCTCGGGGTGGTCGATGGCGGTCCCGCTCCACAGCAGATGCACCTGCTCGAACGCGGCATGGTCGAACACCCAGGCAAGGAGGTGACCTTCGGCGTGCTCGGCGTGGTCAATCGCGGAGCTCATCCGCGCGGCAGCATCGCCCGCGCCGCACCGGCCCCCAAGGACGAGCGTTACGGACTGACCAGCCAACCGGGAGCCCTCATCACCCCAGGCGCTGCACCCTCGTCAGGCGTGCGGGCGAAGCTCGCGGCCTGGTTGACCGACGTGGATGGTGGCGCGGGCAGCCTGAGCGCACGGGTGCTGGTCAACCGCATCTGGCAGCAGTATTTCGCCACTGGCCTGGTGCGCACCGCCAACGACTTCGGCACGCAGGGCGACCGTCCGAGCCATCCCGAGCTGCTCGACTGGCT
>JANPIY010000627.1:0-16419 GCA_031425255.1 Planctomycetota bacterium | reverse complement strand
GCCGATTCTTCTTCGTCAGCAACAGCATTGCCGTCTCCCCCCGCACCCCCACGACCGTCGCTCCGCCCCCTGTCTCCGCTTTGTGACAGCGGTGTGCCAGCAACCACTTCCGGAGTTGGCCGCGCAGAAGCCAGCCGAGGTTGCCACAAGCGCACGGCTGGGGTAGGGTTCCATCCTAATGCCCGCTGATTCCGACTCGAAGTTGATCAACGGCCGTTACGGGCTGTTGCGTGAGATCGGGCGGGGGTCCACTGGACGGGTGTTCGCGGCCTGGGACCATTCCCTCGAACGCGAGGTGGCGGTCAAGATTCTCGACCACAGCCTGGCGGACGATCAGGAGATCGTGGCGCGCTTCCGCCAGGAGATCCGCTTCACCGCCCGCCTCAACCACCCTGGGATCGTGGCGATGTTCGATGCCGGGCACATGCCCGACGGCGCCGGCTGCTACTGCATGAGCCTGGCGCGCGGCACTAGCCTCGAAACCCACATCACCAAGCTCCAGGAATCGCAGGATCATTGGCGGCACTTCGCGCTGATCGAACGCCTGACGCTATTCCTCAAACTGCTCGAGGTGATCTCCTACGCCCACAGCCAGGAGATCGTCCACCGCGACCTCAAGCCCGCCAACATCATGCTCGGCGCCTATGGCGAGGTCTGGGTGCTGGACTGGGGCCTGGCGCGCAGCCTGCGCGAAGAGCAGCCGTCGCCCGTCCCGCAGGAGATGGAACGCAACTACGACGAGATCTTCCCTGACAACACCCGCCCCGAGGCGGCCACCGTCATCATGGGCACCGGCGCTGGCGCCGAGCGGCCGGCCGAGCCCGCCAGCGAGCCCAGGAGCATCTCGACCACCATCATGCAGCGCCGCGGGCAGGATCGCAGCGAGGAGTCCTCGCGCCTGCGCGCGGCGCAGCGCAAGACCAGCGATACCTATCAGACCATGGGCAATAAAACGTCGTCTGGCAGTCAGCGCTTGGCGCGCAGCACCCAGTTCGGCCAGGTCCTGGGCTCGCCCGCCTACATGTCCCCCGAACAGGCGCGTGGTCAGGCCGGCGAGGCCGATAAACGCACCGACATCTATTCGCTCGGCGTCATCCTCTTCGAACTACTGACCCTGCACACGCCGTGCGAGATGGGCGAGAACGAGAACATCCTCAACTTCATCAAGCGGGTGCAGCTGGGAGAGCGCACCAAGCTGGGCGATTTCTGGACCGACGCTCCGCAAGCCCTGCACGTCATCACCGAATGGGCCCTGGCGCTCGATCCGCAGGACCGCTACCCCGACTGCGAAGTGTTCGCCGGCGAACTCCGCACCCTGTTGTCGCAGCTCTCGGCGTCCTTCAGCGAGATCGAACGGCAGCGCCTGGCTAAGGAACGCGAAGGCGCGTGGCTGCCGGCGGGCAGCTGGGATTTCGCCGCGACACCCGAACTCGGTCCCTTCGCCCTGCCGTCCTTCGCCATCCTGGGCGATGTCGTCGGTCAGGTCATGCATCCCGAGATGGGCGGCCTGCTGGTGGGCGGCAACGGCCTGCAGATCTATCCCTTCAATGCGCCCCTGGCCGAGGACCTGCGCGTGCGCTTGACGGTCGAGGTCGTCCGCGGCACCGAGTTCTGGGTCTTCATCCGCGGCCTGCCGCCGGCGCAGGCCTACCAGTTCCGCATCGGCTCCTACGACGGCAAGTGGATGGCCATCGCGCGCGGCCAGGGCAGCGACAGCGAGGTGGTGTGGCCGGAATGGCTGACCATGCGCCCGATGCGCGCCAGCGACACCACGTCGCGTGAACATCTCAATCAACGCATGCGCGAATTGACCATCGAAGTGGTGGGTTCCAAGCTCTCGATGACCATCGACAACGAAGAGCCGCTGGTCTTCCAGGACGTGCTGGTGCCCTCGGGAGCGGCCTCGGCGCAGATCGCCCTGGCGACCTGGAAGACCCAGCTGGTGGTGCGCAAGCTCTCGATCGAACGCCGACGCAGCCCCTTGATGGTGCCCAGCCACGCGGTGGCGAACGAGCTGCTGCGTCAGGGCATGCACACCCTGGCGATCGATGCCTACCGGCGCTTCATGACCGAACATGCGGATGCGGTCGAGGCCGCGGAAGCGCACTTCATGTTGTGCCTGGCGTACCAGCGCGCCGGGCTCACCAGCGCCGCCGAGGCGGAGATGCGCCAGTTCCTGTCGCACCACCTCGACCATCCGCTGGCCCAGGATGCGATCTTCGAGCTGGCGCGGTTACGAGCGCTGTCCGGCCCGGATGGGCTCGAACGCGCGGTGCGCGAGATCCTTTCTTATCAGGAATCCGGCGACTACGTGCGCAGCCGCTTCTGCCTCTGGCTCTTGCCGCAGCTGGAGGACACCGCGCGTTACGATGGCCTGTCGCCCAACCTCGAGCGCGCGCTCGAATTGATCAAGCAACTGATCCGCGGTTCACCCGATGAACAGGTGATCCTGAGTTCCTACGCCCAGACCATCTCGCTGCGGCTGTGCATGTACCTGAGCTACCTCTACGACCGTGGCGACAATGCCCACATCGCCGCCTTCCGCGCTGGCGTCCAGCGGTGCCGGGCCCTGGGCTTCAAGCTGTCGCTGCGCGATCCCCGCACACAGGCCGACGACCTGTCGTTGGCGCGCCACCTGATGGCGGTCAATGATCCGGCCGAGACCGTGCTCTACATCGGACGCGCGGATGACGATCCGTTCCTGCTTTACGACTACGTGCGCGATTTCTTCGTCCTGTTGTCGCTCGGTTGCGAGGAGCAGCTGCTCGCCGCGCTCAATGGCGAGGACGTCACGCCGATCGAGCATCTGCTGCGCGCCGGCTTGTGGATCCGCAACAATCAGCTGGAGCTGGCCAAGCAGGACCTCGAATGGTGCTTCCGCCTGACCGATCTGGTGGAGATCGAACGCACCTCGCTGGTGATGCTCTACGCCGCGCGCATGGGCTGCTATGGCTTGGGATACCTGCCCTGGAACCTCATGGTCGATGGCCTGAGCAAGGTCCAGGAAGGCATCGAGGCCCTACCGCTGACCGCCATCGCTGGCTGGATCGCCGAGACCAGCGGCAAGCTCGACGACGCCGCCGAGATCTACCGCATGCTGCTGGTCGATGGCAGCGGCTTCGTCACCGTCGCCAAGCAGGGCCTGGCGCGCATCGGCAAGGACGACGGCACGCCCCATGCCGGGCATCCCCTGGTGGCCGCGGTCTGAACTCGATCGGCAGGCTGCCCGGCTGTACGCCTCGCAACGTGCTCAGGAAGCGAACTCCGGGAACTGCGCCGCCAACGGACTCCCCAGCGAGACCTCGACCACCGAGGCATCCTTGGGCTGGACATGCCGTGCGATGGCCTTGATAGCGTTGTCGGTCTGCTCGGTCTTGCGGATCAGGGCGCGGATCAGGCGGTCCTGGATGGCGATGTGCTTATGCAGCAAGGCGAGGTGTTCGCGCGGAGAGAGGATGTGTTCATCAGCGGGGAGCGAGGCCATGGTGGACTCCTGATCGCGGTGGTGAGGGGGCAGGGGGCGAGCGCCTCCTGCCGGAACCGCGGCGAACGTGTGCAGAGCCGGGCGGTGCGCTAGTCGATACCGGCAAGGGCGCACAGGGTCGTCGTGGCGAATCTTTCGCCATCAAATGAGCAGCGCGACGTGCAGGGGGCGAAGTCCGAAGTCGGAATCAGCGTTTACGAGGTGAACGGTATTCACCACCGAGGCCGAGGCCCGCACCCAGGTCATCCCATCGGACGGTCCAATACCCGGTAGCCGATGGCCTCGCTGACATCATCCAGGGCGACGCCGTCGCGCCCGTCGAGGTCGGCGATGGTGCGCGCGACCTTGAGGATGCGGTCGTAGGCCCGCGCGCTGAAACCGAGGTGGTTCACCGCCTGGTCGAGCAGGACGATCGCATCCGTGGCCGCGTGCAGGTGCTTGCGCAGACCCCGGGTGTCGAGCGCGGCGTTGGCGCGGCCCTGGCGCATGAGCATACGCTCGCGCGCGGCGACCACGCCGATGCGCGCCTGGGCGCTGGACTCGCCCTCGGGTCCACGATTGAGCAGCTCGGGCTTCTGCGCCGGCACCTCGACATGCAGGTCGATGCGGTCGAGCAGCGGCCCGCTGATCCGCCCGCGGTAGCGATGGATGGCATCGGCGTGATCGGTGCAGCGCCTGGTGGGATGGCCGAGGTATCCGCACGGGCACGGATTCATCGCGGCCACCAGCATGCAGCGGCTGGGGAAACGCAGGCGTCCGCCCCCGCGGCTGATGGTCAGATGGCCGTCTTCAAGCGGCTGGCGCAGGGTCTCCAGCACCGTGCGATTGAATTCCGGCAGTTCGTCGAGAAACAACACCCCATGGTGGGCCAGTGAGACCTCGCCGGGACGGGGGATCGAACCGCCACCGATCAGCCCCACACTGGAGACGTTGTGATGAGGACAGCGGAAAGGCCGCGTGCGCAGCAGGCCGATGCCCGCTGGCAACAGGCCTGAGACCGAATGCACCCGTGTGACGTCGAGGGCCTCGTCGAGGGTGAGCTCTGGCAGCAGCCCAGGGAGGCGACGCGCGAGCATGGTCTTGCCCGAGCCCGGTGGCCCGATCATCAGCAGGTTGTGCCCGCCTGCCGCCGCGATCAGCAGCGCGCGCTTGGCCAGCTCCTGCCCGCGCACGTCCGCGAGATCGGGCAGTTCCGGCGCGAGAACGATGCTTTCAATGGGGACGGCGACGGGCGCGCTGGCGAGGCCTTGGCGCAACCATTCAACCAGGTCGGCCAACGTCGCTGGGGCATGCACGGTAAGCCCTGCGACCACCACCGCCTCGCCAGCATTGCCGGCCGCCACCACCATGCGTTTCAGTCCCGCGTCACGCGCGGCGATCGCGCAGGCTAACACGCCACGGCAAGGTCGCAGGGTGCCATCGAGCGCCAGCTCGGCGAGGAACACCGTATCGAGCGGCGGAGGCGGCAGGCGGTTGTCGGGCATGGTGCTGGCCAGGCCGACAGCGATGGCGAGATCGAAGGCCGGCCCTTCCTTGCGCCGGTCGGCAGGCGCCAGGTTGATCACCAGGTGATCCGCCGGCCGATGGCGCAGGCCGCTGGAGAACAGCGCCGGCGTCACCCGGTCGATCGACTCGCGCACCGCGGCATCGGGCAGCCCGACCACCGTGGTCCGTCCGGTGCCGGTGCTGGGCTCGTTGCGGCTGACCTCGACCTGGACGAGATAGCCGTCGACGCCTTCGACCGTGCCGGCTAATAGTTGGACCAGTTCCATCGCGAGGTGGTAACCGCGCCGGAGCTCGGGGGCAAGGAGGGGCTGGGCAGGTGTTCGGGGATCCGAGAGTCTTCGCTCTGCCAGTGTGAACTCCGGATCACGTTGCGAGCTATCCAGCCGGGCGACACAACCTCCACGTGAACCGATGCCGATGGGTCCCACTGAGACACGTCTCTGGTGGCGACTACGTTGCCCGTAAGGAGTAACAGTTGCTGGTTTATGTCTGGCATGGGCCATCGGCGACGGATTTTGCGGGGCTCTTGGCGGTTGTCTGAAAGGACACCTAGCGCCGGCATCGAGTAGTACCCAAGGATTGGCGACGAGGACGGATAAGAGGGCCTGACCACCAGATTGGACGAGGATACCCTCCTGCTGCGACGGTTCGCGGCGGAGCGGAGCGAGGCGGCGTTTGCCGAGCTGTTGCGTACCGCCACTCTGCGTGATTTCCGCCGGCAGGTAGCGTTGCTGGAAGATCTCACCGACGGGCGCTTGGCCCACCCACCGCAGGCCCCACTCCTACACGGTGAGTTCACGCGCTGGTGGTATTCGCGGGGGCAGGCGGATTTCCGCCTGAAGCGCTTGCAGGAGCACCGCGCTTCGGCCCAAACGCTGGAGTGGTTGCGCGCGGTCCTCGACACTCGCACCACCGATGTGGTCACGACGAAGCAGGTCGCCTTGGAACGTGAATCATCGCCTTCCGACGCGGTTCCCGTAGCGCCACCGGTTTCACCTGCTGCCAGAGGTTCTGATCGCTGAGCGTGGACCCGGGCCACTGGGATCATTGTCAGTCCAGAACCCTCACCGGCTTGATGCAACTCCGCCACCGTCAGCCAGGGGCTCCAATTTCGTGGCCTGGGTTTTCACCGGCGGGTACCGGGGGCCTTCACGGGTCGAGGGGGAAAAGCAACGCGAACGCTGTTCGACCCAGCACCGACCTCGACGCCGCACCGATCGGGTAGACAAATCGGTCGAGCAGAGGTGTATTGGGGGTAATGGATGCACTCAGCCGCTTGCTCACCGACCATGGCGATACCTTGCGCCTCTACGCCCGGCAATGGCTGCGAGATGTATCCTCGGCTGAAGACGCGCTGCAGGAGGCGCTGGTGGGATGTTGGCAGCGTGATCCCGGTCTGACCTGCACCTCCCTGGCGCAGGTGTTCGTCTGTGTGCGGAATGCCGCCCTCAACCTCGGACGCAGTGAGCGACGGCGAGATGTGCGCGAGTCACGATCGGTGTCCGAGCAGTCCCCGTGTTTCGCCGGTCCGGAGGCGATGATCGATCTGCGCGATGAGGTGCAGATGGCTATGGCGCGCCTGCCCACCGCCCAGCGCGAGGTGGTCACACTGCATGTATGGGCCGGATTGACCTTCGCCGAGATCAGCGAGGTGCTTGGGTGCAGCGCCAACACCGCCGCTTCCCGCTACCGCTATGCCCGTGATGCGCTCCGCCATCTGCTGCCAGCCGGAAGGGTCCTGCCATGAGTGACGATGTTGCCGATCAGTTGCGCCGCCTGCGCCCGGCGCCGATGTCGACCGCCACCCGCATGCGGATCGAGGCCGCGGTGCGCGCCACGCCGGTGATGCTCCCGCAACGACGTTCTTCAGCGGTACGCTTCTCGGCGGTGGCCGCAGCGGTCGTGGTGGTGGTGGTGCTCGCGGTAGCGCGCCAGCAGGAGACCCCGCACGCCACCTGGGCCGAGCCGAGCGAGGACATGATCAGCTATGGGCTGCTCATGCGTCACCTGGCCGAACCTGAGCGGCTGCTCGAGGTGATCGACCGCAACCGTCGACCGATCCCCCAATTCACAGGCTTCGACTCCTCCCATCCCTGAAAAAGGCGACGCGTGAAATACTCCCACCTGCTCCTTGTGCTGTTCATCGCAACCCGCCTCGTCGGCGCCGAGTCGGCACCACCAGAGCACAACTCCGCCCTGCAGTATTGGATCGCGTTCGCGGTGTTGCCGAATAAGGAGCCAGACTGGCTCGCTGCCATGCGGGCTGACGAGCACGCTCCAGCTGATAACCAGGCGGAACAGCGGACGTCGTCGGCCCTACGCTACCTGCATCTGGGTGCGGCCTGTGCGGGTGGCTCCTTCGGCTCCATGGTCGGGACCGAAGCAATGGGGAGCGGCGCGCTCCTGCCGCATATCGGGTCGGCCCGCATGCTGGGTCGTCTCGCCATCGCCCGTGCCACCTGGCGCTTCGAACATGATCGGCGTGCCGACGCCATCGAGGATTGCGTGTCGACGCTGGCGCTCGCGGTCGATCTGTCGAACCGGGCCTGTGTCCTCGAAGTGCTGGTCAGTTGCAGTCTGCAGTCCAAGGGGTTGACGACGATCGCCCGCCATCTGCCGTCCTGTACACCTGATGAGCGCACTGGTCTGATCGCGCGTTTGCGCGATCTCGGGTTGCGCCCCCGACACAGCGACTTCATGCGCAGCGAGGCGGCGGCTTGGCGCTACCATGCGACCCGACCAGAGGAATTTGCTCTATTTTCACAATTATTGGAGCGAGATGGTCCGGAAAAATCAGCATCCGCCGTTAACGCCGCGGTGATGGCTGCGGTTCAAGCAAATGATCCCCGGTTTACCATCTGGAGCCGCGATGCAGAGGGGTGCCTTGCCGAGATGGCATCATTGATCGAGCTGCCGCGCACTGAATTCCTTGCCAAGCAGGCCCTCCTCATGCAGTCCGCAGAGGCCAATCCGCTGCTGCAGCTCATGGCGCCGTCCATGCAGTGGGTGTTTGAGGTGATCCGCACCGAGGCGGTCCGAGGTGAGCTGTTGCTCGCGGCGGCGAAGGCCTTCGACCAGGCGGGGGGATTGGGCGGCCTGGCTGGGCTCCAGACCCGCGAAGGCCCGGTGACGGTAAATACACAAGGGACGGTTACGGTGCTGCAGGTGGTGCGGCTTGCGAAAGAGAAGGCTATCGAACTTTCCATCGGCCGCCGCTAGTGGGGCCGACTCTCGCCCGTGCACATGCTGACCAGCTCACCGCGATCGCCGCCGACCGGCACCCAGCTGCAGCAGCATCGCCGCGAGCAGCGAAATCAGGGCTACCGTGGATCCCATGCCGCAGCCGCCACCCGAGCCTCCGCCGCCGCCAGCGGCGGGCCCGCCGCCAGGGCCGCCGCCCGTCAAGTCGGGCGGCGCTTCCACATCTGCGACCGAGACGGTGCGCAGTTGGCCACTGGTGATGATCGTCGGCGCAGTGTCGTCGGGGTTGGTCGACCACGCGACCGAGGCGTGATCCTCCTCCGCTGCGTCATCCATCTTGTGGATCAGCTCGAGGTAGTAGGAGCCCCCGGCCGCGAGCGCTTGCGGGGGGGATTTTTGCGAGCCCTGGGTGGTCCACGTGCGGTAGGCGGTTCCGGTGCCGGTAACCTCTGCGATCTTGACCCGGGTGGCGGGATCGGCGTTCGGAGACAACCACAGTTCAGAGCGCCCGCGCGAAGCGACCCAGAAGGTGTACGAACCGGAGCTGGTCGGGACCAGGGTGGTGCGCACCCGGCTTCCCGATTGGGTCGACCAGTTCCGTCCGATTTCCAGCTGGACGAGTTCCTGACGCGTCGCCCAGTTGTTGGGATAATCCGGGCGCGGGTTGCTGCTATTGCCGGTTAGCTGCCAGATTTCGGCGCCGAAGGTCCCGAGCCAGCTCTCGCGGCGAGCGGTTCCGGTGCCCAGCGTGCCATCGGGCCGGGCTGCGATCACCGCCCTGGGAACGACCTCGCGCGCATGGCGCCGCAGGCCATCGGCGGGCGGGGACCAGGCGAGCGCCAGGGGCTGGTTCTTCGGGGCGTCTCCACCCGTGCCATCCGTGGTCTGGACCAGTTCGAACCAATAGCGCTGGCCAGCCGTCAGGGTGCGCGCGCCGACCGCCTGGCTGGCGTTGGCATCCCACTGGCGCGCCAACGAGCCGGTGCCGCTGGTGGTGGCGACCTGGCTGGCGCCGCTTTCCGCATCGGTGGTGGAGAGCCGCAGGCTGACATGCTGCCCGCCCGCGATCCAGAAGCGGTGGCTGCCGCTCGTCGTCGGCACGATCCAGCCGCGCACGACCCGGGCTGAAAGGCCGGCGACATTGCGCTGACCTTCGCATACCGGAGGGAGCGAGCGGAAGATCGGCGCCTTGCGCACATAACGGGCATCGGCGGCGAGGTTGAGCGCGGCGGCGGTGGAGGGATTGCGACCGCCCGCGCCCTCGAACCACTCCACCTCGAGTTTGCCATCGGCTGCAGCCGCGGCGCGGTAGGGCTCGCTGCAGGTCGAGTTGGTATCGAATCCGTAAGGCTGGTTGCTGGCGTCCTCCAGGCCCTTCCATTCCGCGAACGTCTTCTGGCTCCCGAAGCCTTTGCGGAAGAGCGCAGCATCCTGGCGATAGGTGTTGTTGTTGCAGGTGAGGGTCGCGAGCAGCGTCGGCGCATAGGTGCTGTCGTTGTCGTGGAAGACCAGGTCTTGCCGATAACTCTGCGACACCAGGGTATTGCCGGTGATGGTGATGTCCCGGGTGCTGGCGATGGCCACCTGCGCACCGGTGTCCCGGTCGGTGGTGGACTCGGTGCGCGACCCGACCATCAGGTTGATCGCACCTGCGATGTTGTTGGCGACCATGTTGCCTGTGATGGCCACCCCGCGGGTGGCATTGACCTGGATGCCGGCGCCTCCGTTGTCGCGGATCACGCAATCGCGGACAGCGTGGCCGGGCTGGCCGATCTCATAATAGATGCCATCACCCCAGTTATGGCTGACCGTGCAGCCCTCGACCGTGACATCTTTGCTGAACACGTCGAACCACAGGCCGCGCGTCAGGTTACCCTCGACCGTGAGATTCTTGAACAGCGCGTGATAGAGATCGCCGTTCTTGCTGCCCGCATCGATATCACCCGATTGACGCCCCCAGAGGCCGCGCCACCAGTTGCGGGCGATGGTGCTTTCTTCGAAGCGCACGTACGACGAACCGCTGAACGACACCCCGGTACCGCCGTTATCGACCATGGTGCAGCCGCGCACCGTGATCTTTTTCACTTTGCTGGTGGTCAGGCCGCTGCCCCCGTTCCATTCGAAGCGGCAGTTCTCGATCAGGACATTCTCGACCCAGGGGCTGTCGCTGTAGCTGTTGACGGTCACCGCCGAATCATAATTGCCCGCCCACAAGGTGCAGGCGGCGCCTTCGAATTGGATGTTGCGCAGGACCAGGTTGGAGTGGCGGCGCAAGCTGAGCAGATTCCGGCGCACGCCGACCTCGACCACTTCGGAGTTCGGATTCATCGCCGTCCGCACGGTGATGCGGTTGGCGCCCTCATCGATCGCGAAACATTCTGGGGTCAGTCCGGTAGCCGTGCTGCGCTGTTCGAGCAGGCGATTGCCGATCATGATGATCTCACGCCGGGTCGCGACCTGGTTGTCGGTCGGCAGGTCCTCGAAACCAGTCGGCCACGCGGTGGTACCGAAATCATTTTCCCAGGTATGGGTCCAGGTATCGCTGCCCGCAGGGCTGTTGGCCCAGGCATCATCATTCCAGAGATCGAAGCCGCTCATGATGGTGGCGGGACGGCCACGCGCATCGACTTCGCCGGCGATGACGAGCGTCTTCACCGAATCCTGGTAGATGTCGGACTCGACGTTTTCTCGATACGTACCCGCCTTGATCAGGACCTTGACCCGCTTGGCATCCGGATTGGGAACGCTGTTGTCGCCGCCGACCGAGATGAACGGCTTGATATGACCTCGCGCGACCGTGAGAGCCTTGGCGATGGTGCGGTACGGGCTGATGCTGCTGCCGGCACCGGTGGCGTCGTCACCGGTAGTCGCCACCACGATGGTGACGTCGACCGTTTCGTCAGTGAGAGTGGTGCCGGGTACGTCTGCCGCGCCGATGTGGGCCATCAACAACAGAGCGGCTATCAGTAAGGGGTATCGCATCCGGATTCTCGGTGGGGTGAGGGGGTGTCATTGATTGAGATCTGTCCACTCCGGAAGCATTCGGTCGTCCAGGCGGATTCAGATGAAAGGTTTCATCTCGCGCGCTTCCCTTGACGATTGAGGTCGCAGCCCACCGGACGGCTCATTCGCTTCAGCCCTCGGGATGATCACTCACCTCGCCGACTGCTGGTCTGGTTGACCAGTGCGAGGAGGTGGAGCATCGCCCTTGGCCGGCTGGCAGTCGGCGGTCAATGCCGTTGAGCTCATGCAACGAAGAGGGAGGAAAGGCATTGCCACCGAGCCCACAGGGAGCACAGCGCTGGAAAATTGGCCTCTCTGTGTTCTGTGCTCTCTGAGGGCTCTGTGGCTGGTTGTCCTTCTCCTGACTTCAGGATTCGGCCTCAGCTCAACAGCTAAACAGCATTGAGCCGGCGGTCCCAGGTGAGGTGCCGTGCCGGTGGCGGTGCCATGTCGTCGGGGCGGCGATTGACCTCTCCCGAGCGCTTCCATAGTTCCGCCCACCATGCGTCGTCCGCGGACCATCCTGCTGCTTGCTGCGCGACTTACGCCGGGGTTCCTCGCTTAGTCGAGTCGAACCCCCGTGCGGGGAGCCGGGCTTGTCGCCCACCCCCACCATCCGTTCCCAACCAACCTCTCGAGCAAGCACACGGCCCACGGCCGTGGCAGGACCACGCCCATGAATCCCACCGACACCAACCGCGCTAGCGAGTCGCAAGCCGCCGACGCGACGTCCACCTCCACCTCCACCTCTGCCGCCACCGAGCGCGTGCTGATCTTCGACACCACCCTGCGCGATGGCGAGCAGTCGCCTGGGGCCTCGATGAACCTGGCCGAGAAGCTGGAGGTCGCGCGCACCCTCGAGAGCCTGGGCGTCGACATCATCGAAGCCGGTTTCCCCATCGCCTCGCCCGATGACTTCGCCGCGGTCAAGGCGGTCGCCGAGCAGTCGACCCGCGCCATCATCTGCGGCCTGGCGCGTGCGCTCAAAGGCGACATCGATCGTGCCGCCGAGGCGGTCAAGCCGGCCGGCAAACGCGCGCGCGTGCACATCTTCCTGGCGACCAGCGCCATCCATCGCCAGTTCAAATTGAACAAGGTGCAGGAGGAGATCGTCAAGCAGGCGCGCGAGGCGGTAGCGTATGCCAAGACCCTGATCGACGACATCGAGTTCAGCCCCGAGGACGCCAGCCGCACCGAGCCGGAGTTCCTCGCCGAGGTGGTGCAGGCGGTGATCGAGGCCGGGGCGCGTACGGTCAACATCCCCGACACCGTCGGTTATGCCTACCCCAACGACTACGCCGACCTGATCACCTATCTGCGCGCCAACGTCAAGAACATCGACCAGGCGGTGATCAGCGTGCACTGCCACAACGACCTGGGCCTGGCGGTCGCCAACTCGCTGGCCGCCGTGCGTGCCGGTGCCCGTCAGGTGGAATGCACCATCAACGGCATCGGCGAACGCGCCGGCAACTGCTCGTTGGAAGAGGTCGTCATGGCCATGCGCGTGCGCAAGGACATGTTCAAGAATATCGTGACCGGCATCGAGTCATCGCATCTCTACGGCGCCAGCCGCCTGGTGCAGTCGATCACCGGGCTGATGGTGCAGCGCAACAAGGCGGTGGTCGGCGACAACGCCTTCGCCCATGAGAGCGGCATCCATCAGCACGGGATGCTGAAGAACCCCGAGTGTTATGAGATCATGACGCCGGCCTCGGTCGGCGTGCCGACCACCAACCTGGTGCTGGGCAAACATTCCGGTCGTGCGGCCTTGTCCAAGCGCCTGGAGAACCTGGGGCTGGCGGTCACCGAGGCCGACATGGGCAAGCTGTTCGACGCATTCAAGAATCTGGCCGACAAAAAGAAGGAGATCTACGACGGCGATCTGATCGCGCTGGTCGAGGAGGTCGTGCGCGGCCGTACCGTCGACTCCTGGCGCTTGGAGTACCTGCACACCGCCTCGGCCTCCGGCGAGGGCGCCGGCAGCGGCGCCATGGCCACCGCCACCGTGCGCATCCGCAAGGGCGACCGTCTGGTCACCGATGCCGCCACCGGCGACGGTCCAGTCGATGCCGTGGTGCAGGCCGTCAACCGCATCTGCGGCTACACCGGAATCGTCGAGGACTTCCGTCTGCGCGCGGTGACCAAGGGCGGCGATGCGCAGGGCGAGGTCTCCATCCGCGTGCGCCTGAAGCCGGTCGACGATGCCAGCGGCGAAGGCACCGTGGTCGGCGGCAAGGGTCTCTCGACCGACATCGTGCATGCCAGCGCCCTGGCCTACCTGGATGCGGTCAACCGCGTGGCATTGCAGATGGGGCGCCTAGACTACCGCACCGCCACGGCGTGACCTGAGGGTGTTCGGAGCGCTGCTCAGCGCTCCTGACACCACTTCTCGCCACGATCGTCACCACTATCCAGCGACCGATCCCGGATCGAGGAGCACCACATGCGCGCTATCATCGGAATGATGTTGAGCTGCTTCATCGTCACCACCGTTCTGGCGATCATCGCTTGGCAAGCCAGCGACCCCGAGGTGGCGTTCGCCGCCGTGCTGATGCTCGTCTGCTCCTGTGGCCTGCTGTGGCACCTGACCAAAAAGTACCGTGCTAAAAAACGCGGGTTCTGGGTCAGCGTCGGCCTTGTCCTGCTGTCACTCTTCATCTCCATCGACCCCTGAACCGTCAGCCCGGGAGAGCTCCATCCGGGCCGGTCTCGGTGGCACAGGTGACCCGCTGTCGGTCGCCCCTGGCCACGGCGGCGAACCCCATAGGCTGCGCACCCCACGCACGCGGAAACCCCATGCCCACCTCCATCGATGGTCACCTCACCGGCACCGGCAAACGCTTCGCCATCGCCGCCACCCGCTTCAACGGCACGATCGTCGAGAACCTCATCGCCGGCGCGCTCGACACGCTGCTGCGCCATGGCGTGCTGGACAAGGACATCGTCATCGTGCGTTGCCCAGGGGCCTGGGAGCTGCCTCTGGTGGTGCGCCAGCTGATCGACAGCGGCAAGAAGAAACCCGACGCCATCATCGCCCTCGGCTGCGTCATCCGCGGCGAGACGCCGCATTTCGATTACGTCGCCGGCGAATGCGTCAAAGGGCTGGCAGCGGTCCAGAGCAGCAGCGGCGTGCCGGTATCGTTCGGGGTCCTGACCACCGACACCACCGACCAGGCGGCGGCACGCGCGGGACTGAAGGCGGGCAACAAGGGTGTCGACGCGGCGCTCGCGGCGATCGAGATGGTCGATCTGCTGGGACGGCTCTGATGTCGGTTCCCGACGCTGCCCCTCGCGGTCAGGAAAAAAGCGACCAGAAAAAAGACCATCAGAAAAAAGACAGTCATAAGACTGGCGGCGGCAAGCGCAGCGAGCTGCGCAGCCGTGGCCGCGAACTGGCGGTGCAGCGCCTGTACAGCTTCGAACAGAACAAGTACATCGATGACGGCATGCTGCTGCCGTTCGATGCGACCGAAGGCATGGAGCTCGAGAGCGTGGAGTTCGCCGGCACCCTGCACGCGGGTTTCGCCAAGGAACGGGTCGCGGTCGATGCGGCGGTCGATAAACGGCTCGAGAACTGGACCATCCATCGTCTCGCCGTGGCCGATCGCGCCATCCTGCGCCTTGGTGCGTTCGAGATCATCTACTGCCCGGACACTCCGCCCAAAGTGACCATCAACGAGTACATCGAACTGGCGAAGAAGTACGGCAGCGAGGCGAAGACGCCCAAGCTGGTCAACGCCGTGCTCGACAAGATCGCGCGCGACCACCGTCCTGAGACGGTGCGTCCTGCGCCGGTCAAACCGCCCGAGGCCAAGGTCGGCGACCACCGGCCCGCGGACGGCAAAAAAACCGGCACGACCTGATGCCGCACGCCTGCCGCCGGTGGCACTGAGGATCCTGCGTGGATACCGCGACCGATGCCAAATGGATGAAGCGGGCGTTGCGGCTGGCGACCCTCAGCCTGGGCCGCACCTGGCCCAACCCTGGGGTCGGCTGCGTCATCGTGCGCGCGGGACAGCTGATCGGAGAGGGCCGCCATGCGGTGTTCGGCCAGGCGCATGCCGAGGTCAACGCCCTCGCCCAGTGCCGCGCGCTCGGCCATGATCCCACCGGCGCCACCGCCTACGTCACCCTCGCACCCTGCACCCGGCACGGCAAACAGCCGCCGTGCACCGGCGCGCTGATCGGCGCGGGGCTCGCCCGGGTGGTGGCGGCGATCGGCGATCCCAACCAGGACGATGCCGCCATCCAGTTGGCGCAGGCCGGCATCCGCTACGACGAGGGCTGCATGGCCGCCTCGGCGGCGCAGGTGCATGGCGGCTTTCTCAGCCGGGTGGGCCAAGGGCGGCCACGCCTCACCGGCAAATGGGCGATGACGCTCGATGGCAACATCGCCACCCACAGCGGCGACAGCACCTGGATCTCGAGCACCCAGGCCCTGGCGTTCAGCCGGCGGCGGCGGCGGGTGTTCGACGCCATCATGGTCGGCTCGGGCACCGCCTATCACGACGATCCGAGCCTGCTGTCGTCCCTGGTGGGCGAACGCACCCCGGCGCGGGTGGTGATCGCCGCCAACGCCGAGCTGCGCGAGAACTCGATGCTGGTCGCGACGCGCGCCAAGGCTGCGGTGCTAGTGGTGCACGGCCCACAGGCGCCGCACGGCAACCGCGCCGCGCTCGCGAGCCATGGCATCGGCCTGGTGGAGGTCGCCAATCCGCACGATCCGCTCTCCGTCGCGGTCGCGCTGGGGCGTTACGGCTTCAACGAGGTCCTGGTCGAAGGCGGGGCGCAGATCCATGGCGCCTACCTGCGCGCCGGGGTCTATGACCGCCTGGAGATCTACATCGGTGCGCAGACCGTCGGCGGCGGCATCGGCGTGGCCGCCGGCATCGGCAGCGAGCTGATGAATGACGCCCGCATGTGGCAGCACGAGGATCGCCCCCTGGTGCTCGGCGACACCATCTGCCTGCGCTTGCGCAAACCCCCGCTGTTGGCGATGGGCGAGGAGCCGGTGGTGGTCGAAGACGAATAAATGCCCCGGACGACCCGACCCGACTTCCTGACTTCCGGAGCCTCCGATATCCCATACATCAGCGCTCCATGCTCCTCGATTGGCTGAAGTTGGTGCGGGTGACCGGGCTGGTCACGATCTTGACCAACATCATCGCGGCGGTGGTGACGGCGGTCTATGGCAGCGAAGGCCTCGATCCCGGCTGGTTGCTCAA
>JANPIY010000626.1:0-16949 GCA_031425255.1 Planctomycetota bacterium | reverse complement strand
CGAGGTAGCGCACCACCACGTCGAGGTTCTCGGCGCGGTCCGGGGTGTCCTCGCGGTACGGGATGACGAACTCGACCGTGACCTGCGCGAGCGAGGCGCGGACCTCGGCGGCGCCCGCGGCGTCCCAGCCCTTGGTCGACTCGATGCCGATGTGCGAGAACACCAGCAGCTGCGGGCTCTTCGCCGCGACGAAGCGCGTGGCGTAGCGCTGGGTGTATTCGCTCTCGGCCCAGCCGCGCTGGAAGGGCTTGTCCTCGCGGAACGGGCCGAGCTCGTGCAGCGCCGCAGTGCGCGTCAACGCGGGCGGGAACGAGAAGCCGCCCCACAGCATCTGCGGGTTCTGGCAGTAGAACTCCACGCCCCCCTCCGGCGCCTGGAACGGGCCGTCATAGGTCGCGCGGTCGGCGAAGTCGAGGAAGTGGTAGTTGTCGAGCTTGATGTGCGCGATGCGCTCGTCGGCGCGCATGATCAGCATCGCCTCATGCAGGAACGGCACGCCCGCCGGGTTGGTCACCTCCCAGTCGTCCTGCAGGTTGAGCAGGTAGGGCGTGCGCACCTGCGAGACCAGGTGGTTCATCGCCGGGCCGATGCCGAGGTTGCGCCCGGCGAGGGTCAGCAGGTCGAAGCCCATGCCGGCGAGCTCCTGGCGGTCGGCGGGTGACGAGCCGTTGTCAAGCGCGAGGAAAGTCACCGGGATGCCGGGTTCGACGTCGCGCAGGTGCCGACGGATCGCGTCGACCGTGCGCCGCAGGTAGTGCAGGCGGCGGCAGCTCAGGAACAGGATGCTGAGCACCGGCGCGGCCTGGGCGGGAGCGGTGGGGGTGGCGGCGGTCGGGAGGTCGGCGACGGCAGTCGTCATGGTGGGGTCACGCTGGGGCGGTGGGGACGCGGAAGGAACGGGGTTCGGCGCTACGCGGTGGGGAGCGCTCGGCACGCCGGCGCGCTCGCGCACAAAGCGTGCGATCGCCTCGGCCAGGCACCAGTCGCCGGCGAGCACCTGCTGCTTCGCCTCGCGCAGTCCCGGGCGCGCGAGCCAGCTGCGGTCTCGGTGCAGGTCGCGGATGCGCTCGACCAGGTGCGGGATGGGCTGCGAGAAATCGAGGTAGGCGAAGCTGCCCTCTGGGAAGCGGCCGAATGGCGTGCGGTTGTTGGTGACCGGCAGGCAGTTGTTGGCAAGGCAGTCGACGAACTTCTCGGTGAGGTAGCCGTCCTGGGGCGAGTTCTCGCACGCCAGGCTGCAGGCGTACGGGCGCAGGGCCTGGGTCTTGTCGATGCGCGGCAGCGGCCCCTTGATACGCGGCTCGTCGGCGCGCGGCTGCCAGTCACGGCCATAGAAGTCGATCGGCAGGTCGCTCACGAGCAGCGCCTCCGCCAGTTGCAGGCGCTTGGCCTGGAAGGGCAGCTCGGTCTTGCCCGAGACCACCATGCTCATGAAGCGCGCCTTGGCGGCGGGCGGCGGCGCATCGTCGACCAGCACCTGCGTGTGCAGGAAACTGAGCATGTGCTGCTGGACGAAGCGCTCGCCGAACGCCGCGCGGTCGTCGGGGTTGAAGGAGTACAACGTGCCGATCGACGGGTGCGGGCGCGGCCGGAACTTGTCCGGCGGCTCCATCAGGAAGCAGGCGTTGCGCGCGGCCGGGGTGGCGACGTCGAAGCCCTCGTTGAGCATCACCGCGTGGTCGTAGTTGCCATCGGCGACGAAGCGGATGCCCTGGTAGCAGCCGTCGACCATGCCAGGGGTCTGGCGTGCCAGGGTCCACACCAGCTCCTCGGAGGGGATTCCGCGCAGGAAGATGCGCACGCGCGCGAGATCACCCATGGGCCGCCCCGCGGATGACGTGCCAGGCCTTGCCCAGGCGGCCCATCGGCACCGGGCGGACGTAGTCGTGCAGGTGGCACTCCAGCGGCGCGTCGCCCAGGAAGTGGTCGACCAGCAGGAAGAAGGAGCTGGGGAAGCAATGGAATGCGCGCGCGCCCGCGAGCAGGCCGAGGAAGTCGAAGGGGTTGCCGCTCAGGTGCCCGGTCAGGGCCTGGTCGATCTCCACCACCGGCAGATAGGGATGCAGCAGCGAGCGGTCGACGGTGAAGCCGCGACCGCGGTCCTCGTGCAGGACCTGGTAGCCGCCCATGGGGACACCGAGCAGGGCGCACAGCCGCCGTTCGCGTTCCTGGTCGCGCTCGACATGGCTGCCGCTCCAGCGCACCTCGATCGGGACGCCGGCCTGCTGGTAGAAGACTTCGTCCCACTCGGCGTGGGCGAGCAGGCCGTGCCAGTCGCCGGAGAACTGGCCCAGGCGGATGGCGTCGCCGTCGCCGGCCGACCAGCCTTCCTGGAACTGGTAGGGATCGTGCCCGGCGGGGATGCCGGTCAGGTCCACGCGCATCAGGTCGCGGTAGAGGAAGCGTACCGCCTCGAGGTAGGGCTCCTTCACCGCCAGGGAGACGGCCCCAGTGGCGGCGATGGCGCGCACCAGCCCGTTGATGATCAGGTGGTCGCCCAGACCGGGGTGAGAAAGGATCTTCATGGGCGGCGACCGCGGCCGCCGCCCGCACGCGGCGGATTCACGTCGTGGGCCGCTCGCGCTGCGCCCGCGTGATCACCACCGTACAGATGTTGGGATGGTCGGGATGCCAGCGCGTGCGCACCGCATCCTCGCAGTCGGAGACCGCCTGCACCGTGGCGCCGTGTGCCTCGGCCCAGCGGGCGAAGGATTCGCGGGTGAAGTGCCAGCGGTGCTCGTCCGGCTTGAGGTGGCGCCAGTCGGCGAGCAGGTGCTCCGGCGGGCGCTCCGGGAAGCTGATGCAGGCGGTGGCGAAGTCGATGCGCCAGAGCTCGTCGATGTCGATGAAGTGCTCGAGCACGTCGTAGAGGAAGAGCACGTCCCACGCGCGCGCATGCACCTCGTCGCGGGTCACGGTCGAGAACGGCGTCGCAGCCAGATCGTGTCCCTCGATGCGGATCCCGACCTCGCGCAGGGCCATCATGAAATGGCCGCCGCCGGGCCCCAGTTCCAGGTGCTGCCCGTCGCGCAGCCGCCCGAACGGCAGGACGCCCAGGAAGAAGCCCAGGCGCAGGTGCGTCAGGCGCGTGGTGGTCTTCTGCGCTTGGCAGTACGACGGGGTGTAGTCGTAGGGCCGAGCGTCGGTCTGCTCGAGGGTGCCGAAGCGGTCGTAGCGGTACTGGCGGCCGGCGAAATGGAGCGTGGCAGGGTCGGCGGCAAGGACGGTGGCGGCGGGAGGCATGCGGGGATTCTTGAACGGGAGCGGCCGCGTCAATGCGGAGGTGTGCGGCATGTCCAGGCTCGGCTACGCGCCGTGGCAGCGATCCCGCCGGCGCTCCTCACCCAGGGCACGTGGCGTCCGGGCTGGTTACTGGAAGAGCGACTTCTGCACCATCCTGAAGCAGGCGAAGTATGCCGGCCCGCTCACGCACAAGGCGACCAGCGGTACACCACCCAACATCCATACGTGCACGATGCACATGCGCGATTGCGATTCATGACCCACGGTGTGCTCCTACCGCCTGCTGATATCGACTGATGCAAAGATGCCGACCTTCCGGCTTCGCATCATTCATGGAGATCACTGCGCTACAAATATTTCTATGGTTCGAACATCCTGTTGATACTCGACCATCCCGCTCATGGGCTCCACGCCCATGAATCAGAGGTCTCCTGGCGGACCACGCAGCGATGGCAGCCAGGGCGATTCCGAGCGCGATACCGATCACCAATCCGTTCCAGTCCTTCTGAGTCTTTGGAGATGATTTTTTTGGCTATGATCCAGACGCTGCCGGCTCCACCGCCGCCGCCGCCTCCCACACCGCTACGCACACCATCCCCGGCAAGTCTTCCTTGCTGCGCGGAATTCCTTCGATCAGGCGCTCGAGCAGCTCGGGAACGCTCAGCGCGCGGCATTCCGCCAGCTGCTTGCCGGTGATCATCGCCATCGCCATGGCGCCGATGGTCTCGGCCCAGATGCAGCCGAAGGTGCGGAACGAGGCCGCGACCGCGATCCCATCACGCACCTCGAGGGTCACCTCATAGAACGGGCCCTGACCGGAAATGCCGCTACGGCCAGTCGCGGTCTTCACCACCGCGGTGGGCGCCGCATCCATCGGACAGGGATCAGAAGAGGCACCCGTCATGACCTCCTCACTTGGTCAGACGGAGCCGGCGGCCGTCAGCGCTCTCGACATCGAGGTGGTGCGCGCGCTCACGGATCAGGACGGCGCGACCCTGGTGCAGGCGACCAAGGCCGTAGGTCCGACCAGCGTAGCTGAACTGACCGTTGGAGCTGACTTGCCGGGAAACCGGGGCTCCGTCCAGCGAACGCTGGCGGCGACCGCCGTAGGGCGAACTGCCGTAGGCGTCCACGCCGTATCCTCCATGAGCGGTCAGGATCGACTCGATCCGCGCGAGCGGCAGCCCAGTGGCTCGCGCGACCGCCTCCCAGTCAGCCGAGCCGGTGGACTGACGCAGGTGCGCGTCGGCCAGCACCACCGCCACCGAGTCGGCTTCGGTCACCTCGTCAGCGAATCCAGCCTCGGCAAGGAGCTGGAGCAGGAACGGGGTTCGGCGCACAGCAAGGTGGGCCACGGCCTGCGCCGCCGACCACCGCGGACGCTGCGCGCGCAGGTGCGCCAGCCGGCCGGCGGCCAACTGGCGCAGCAATGTCCAGGCGTCGCTCAGGGCGGCCTCAGCGGACGGCGCGTGCGCGAGGGTGTGCGGGCGGTGGGGTGGCGTCGGTCGCATCGGCAGGCTCAGGGATGGACCTTGGCCTCGAGCAGGGAGCGATGGCGCTTGGCCCAATTGGTCCAGCGCGGATCGCCACTGCGCAGCATGATGGTGTCGAGATCAGCGAGGGTCTCGACGTTCGCCAGACCCTCGCGGACCTGTATCCAGGCCAGCGTCTGCATCGCGGGCAGGTCCCCTGGGCGCACCTCCAGCGCGGTACGCGCGGCTGCCAGGGCGTCCATCACCTTGCCACCGCGATGGAGCGCGATGGCGAGGTTCACGCGCGGCTCCGGGTGGCCTGGCAGCAGCTTGCGCGCCCATTCAAATTCCTCGGCCGCGTCGTAGAGGCGACCCTGCTCCAGCAGCAGGACGCCCAGATTGTTGTGCGCGGCGCCGTGGTAGAGATCGAAGCCCAGCGCCTCCCGCAGCAGCGCCTCGGCAGCCTTCACATCGTCGTCGATGATCGCCACCGCCCGCTGATAGCGGTCGGCAGCCTGCTGTATGTCGCGCACCTGTTCGCCGGTGGACGAGTAGGGACCACGCGCGCCACCGCAGCCGGCGAGCAGCACCACAGCGATGATACTGACGAGGAGAAACTTCATCATGGTTCATCTACGAATGGTGCGGAGAGTTCAAGGGTGACTTCGTAGACACCCGGATCGGCGCTGACGGACGCCTGGTCGACGTTCAGTTGCTGACGCGCGAATTCCACGCTCTCCACGCTCCACGGTTGGACCTGTGCTTGCCAGGATCTCAGCCACCCGCCGAACTGGACCACGCCCAGGCCGACCAGCTTGAGCTGGACCCGCTGGATGCGCCAGTTGCCCGTAGCGCTCTGCTGGGTCTCGCGCGGTTGCAGTCCACTGAAGGCCGCGGTCGGCAACCCGGCTTCCTCCAGCGCCCTTTGCGCGCGGCTGACCAGATCGCCATCCGGGCGCGGTCCGAGCGAGGGCGCCGCATGATGCTGCCGGAGGTGGCGCAGGCGCTGCACCTGCTCGACGGTGCTGGTGACCGCCTGCTGGGCGACCTCCCAGGCTTGAGATGCGGTCGACAGCCGCCAGGTGACCCACAGCGCCACCACGGCGAACACCACGCCCCAGGCCATCAGCAACGGCCGGATCATGGCGCCGCTCCGGCAACCGGCGCGAGGGTGAGGACGAAGCTCGCGCCCTGGTCGGTCTGCTGGGCCTGCAGCGGCTCGGCGCGCAGGCGTTGCCTGCCGGCATCGACCTCGGCCAGGGCCGCGGCCAAGCGCTCCGCATCCGCCAGTGTGGGGACGCGACCACGGAAGGTTGCCCGGCCCTGGTCGATGATGAGCGAGTCGACCTGGGCGCGCAGGTCCCTGGGCCACTTCAGCCACAGCCCACGCATGATCGCGACGGTGTCGACCGTCGCCGCGCGCGCGCCGGCCGACACCTGCTCCAGGCGACGGACCTCCGCCAGGAGGCGCACCGGCAGGGGCAATGGATTGGCGGGATCGGGCTGGAGCACCGTCGCGATGACGTCCGCCTGCTGCTGGCGCATGAGCGCGACCGCGGCGTCGGTATGCGCCACCCGCCGCTCGGTGCCAATCACAAGCAGCAGCGTGACCAGCACTCCGAGTCCCTGGAGGATGCCGATGGTCACCAGGCGCTGCCGCCGGCGCGGCTGCGGCTCGAAAGGCCCATGCAAGAGGTTGAGGCCGCGGCGCACTACCTCGCCGTCGCTCCCGAGGTGTCCGTGCAGGTGCTCGGGGATGCGCTCCGGCAACAGGTTCCAGATATCCGGCGTCAGCCCGGCCTGTGCGAGATGACTGCGCAGGCGATCAGGTTCGATACCCGCCATCACCACCCCGCCACCCGGAATCGGAGCGCGAACGATGTGCAGCGATTCCACCGGCACCGGCAGCACGCGCTCGAAACGGTAGTCTTGGCCGACCGGGCCGAGGGCGGCGGCCTCGCGCGGCAGGCAACACCAGTACAGCAGCTGGGGCGGGATGGTCCCCGCCGGTACGACGGCATCGGTCATCGTGTCAGCTCCAGGCGCTGACGGTGCGTACCGTTGAGGATCGTCACCCCCTGGGGACCGACCTCCACCACCTCGATGCCCAACAAGTGATCGCCGGCTTTGGCGTACTGGAGAGGAGTGCCATCACCGGGATCGAGCGCCGCCAGGTAGGACCCGCCGCGCTTGATCACCGAGAACAGCTTGAGCGTCACCGGCGGCGGTAGCGGCGGTGGCGGCGGTGGCGGCGGTGGCAGGTCGACCAGGGGTTGCCATAGCACCACGTCCCACTGCCCCGCCGGAGCGGTCGCCGGCGATGGTTCCGCGGTCGCGAGCGGCGGCGTTGGTGCGAGCGCCAGTTCGAGCGGGACCGGCGCACCCAGAGGGAACAGGGCCCAGATGGTGACGCCGGTTACAAAGGTGCCGCCGACGAGAACAGCGGACAGGCACTGGCGCTTGAAGTACTCGCGCGGATCAGCGGGAGGCGTCATGGCGCTGCACGATCCAGAAGGTTCGCGCATTGCCAGCTATCATCACCCACCAGGCACGCCTGATGCCATCGCACTCCACCGTGACCAGCGCATTCCAGGCGTCTGAGGATTCCACCATCAGGAGCGGATGCGCGCGCTCGTGCGAAATTCCGGCGGGGGCACCGGTGAACTGGCCCTTGCGACGACGCGTACACCACTCGTCCACCGTCGACTTGCCGACCTCGAGGAACGCGCCCGCCGCGCGCAGGAGCGGTTCCGGAGCGGTATTGACATTGAGCCTGGGATGGGAACGAAAGCCTGCCACTTCGGCCAAGCTCAGGTCGCGAGTGGAAGTGACGCCCACCAATGGCGGCGGAGCCCGGACGGCCACGGCGCCATCGCGCCAGATCCACGCGCGGGCGGGCGACGCGCGCGGAAAACGTTGCCGCCCGAGCAGCGGGATGGTCTCCAGCAGATCGCTGGGGTGCTCCAGCCGCTCACGCGCGACCTGAGGCACGATCAGGCCGCTCCAGCCCGGCGGCAGTGCTCCGCGCAGCGGCCCGGTGGTATGTAGCAGGTGCGCGGGAATCATCCCCAATTCATCGAAGAGCCGGACCTGGATGGCGACCCCGCCATGGGCGACCTCCAGGCGATCGTCGAGCACGGTGATGCCGCCCCCCTCCAGCGGCAGCACCACTTCGCGCGCATTGGCGCGCAACCAGGCGATGGCGATCTGCTCGCCCGCGGCGAGACCCTGCGCCAGGTGATCATCCTGCGCCCGCAGCTGCACGGCCTGGCGGCTGAGCCGCAGCGCGGTGAGGCTCCCCCCCACCGCCAGCAGCACGAGTACGATCGCGGCGAGGACCAGCAGCAAGGCCATCCCCGCCCGCCGGCCATTCCTTGCTGCAGATCCCGCGTTCATGGGCCCGTATCCGCGAGCGCTTCGGACCAGACCCGAAACGTCAGGTCGGGACCTTCGCGCCGGCTGACGATGAGGGAGACCGCCGTTCCGGATCCGGTGAAGGCAACCTGGCGGAAACGCGTGGCCACCACCCGTTCGGAGCGTTGACCGCCCGCGCTTTCACTGATGCGCAGCAGCCGGCCCGTGATCGCGTCGTGGACCCACGCCACCCGGTGGTAACCCGCCGGCTCATCCGGCACCTGGTTGAGGGTGGTGCAGGCCACCTGCTCCGGTTCCACCGTGCAGCGGCCCCCTTGCGGGGCCGCGATCGCCTGGCTGAGGTCGTCACGCATCAGGCGCGTCAGCGCCTCGATCACCGCCATGTCCTCCATGCGCTGGGCCAGGGTGCGCGAGAGCGCTCCTTGGCGGATGAACCAGGAGAGCGTGATGACCACCAGGATGGAGAAGAGCGACATCGCCACCACCACCTCCAGCAGGGAGAATCCTCGACGGCCTTGCGGCGCCGTGGTTGCGATCACCCCGGTCATGGCGTCGGCGCCGGGAGTGGCGCATCCGCCACGGGAATCAGCACCAAACGATCGGCGATCCAGGGCGCCTGCGATCCCCTGCCCTGGGTAATCGCCACGTGATACCAGCGGTAAGCCACCACCTGCTCGTGGGGCAGCCGACTACGCTCGGGTCGCGTGCCGGCGCGCAGCGCCACCACCCGCCACCAGAATCCCGGATGACCCGCCACTTCCCATTCGCCAAGAGCGCTGGGCCATGCGGGCGGTTCCCACCTGGCCGCCAGTTCGATCAGACGCCAGCGTTCGGTCATGTGTTCATCGCTGCGGGAGAGGTGCATGACCAGCGGCACCAGCGCCACCGCTAGCCAGCCGAGCATCACCACCCCGGCGAGCGTCTCCAGCAGCGTGAACCCCCGTCTCACGGAGCTCCCGCGTGGACTGCCTGGAGCGCGCTCCATTCCCCCGTCAACCCCGACAGCGTGGCGTGGAACTCGCGATCTCCAACGCGGGCACGCAGCCGCACGTCGGACGAGCGGCCATGGTGGTCATAGGCAAGGCGCCCGAGGGCCGCGCCGTCGGGCGCCTCCCAGATCAGCCGCCAACTCTCCGGAATGCGCACGAGGTCATGGGGCGCTCCCGACCTCTGGTCGCGCTCCGCCAAGCCGTCCGCGAGCAGCTCCACCACACGGCCCTGCCCGATGGCCGCGATCCGCACCGAGCGCTCCGCGTCCTGCAGGCGTGGGTACCACTCGCGCTCGCGCGCCGCGCCGGCCCAGCCGACGACCACCGGCACGCCGACCGCGGCCAGCAGGCCCATGATCGTCACCACGGCCAGGATCTCGACGAGGGTGAAGCCAGGGCGATGCATGGCCCGGACGGTAGGCGGGAACCGCTCCGCACAATCGCTCACGGACGGATTCCCGCGGGCTCCTCCCCATTTTCCGATCCCGTGGTATGTCTCCGCCATGGCCGAGCCGACCATCCTGTCCTTGCCGCCGGTGAGCCCTGAGCGGGCCTGCGCCCATTTCCTCCGGCTGGTACCCCGCGACTTCGCGCGTGACCATGGCGTGCTCTCGAACGGCGAGGTCGATGGCCAGGAGATCCTCGCGATCACCGCCGACACCACCCAGGACGCCATTTGGAACACCGGCGTCCTGCTCGGCCGGCCCGTGCTCCTGCAGAGCGTCGATCGCGAAGTCCTCCAACGGATCATCGACCTTGCCTACGAGCGCTTCGCCACCGCGACAGCGGCCAGCGGAAACGTCGCCGCCAGCGAGGAGCAGGTGGTCATCGATCCCTCGATCATGGAGGAGGACCTCGATCACATGTTGGCGGAGGCGAATCGCGACCTGCTCGCCACCGAAGGCAAAGCGCCACTGATCCGGCTGGTGGACCGGCTCCTGTTCACCGCGGTCCAGCTCCGCGCCAGCGACCTCCATATCCAGCCGACGGCGAGCTGCGTGCTGATCCGCCATCGCATCGATGGCGTGCTGGACCATGGGCGCGAGCTCTCCAGCGAGATCCTGCGGCCGCTGGTCAGCCGCATCAAGGTGATGGGGCGGATGGACGTGGCCGAGCGCCTGGTGCCACAGGATGGGCGCACCACTCTGCGCCTCGGTCAACGCGCCATCGATGTCCGCATCAGTTCCATCCCCAGCGCGTATGGAGAACGGGTGGTCCTGCGCCTGCTCGACAGTGGCAACCAACTATTCGACACCAGCAGCCTGGGCATGCCGTCGCACATCGCGACGGTCTTCGCCTCGGCGGCGAACCGTTCGAGTGGCATCATCCTGGTCACCGGCCCGACCGGGTCCGGCAAGACTACGACGCTCTATGCGACGCTGCGCGGCATCAACGCAGGCGAGCTGAACGTGATGACGATCGAAGATCCGATCGAGTACGAGTTGTCCTCGCTCGGCATCCCCATCAGCCAGAGCCAGGTCAATCTCAAAAAGGGTGTGAACTTCGCCAACGGCCTGCGCCACATTCTGCGCCAGGACCCGGACGTCATCATGGTAGGCGAGATCCGCGACGCCGAGACCGCGCGCATCGCGATCCAGGCCAGCCTCACCGGGCACCTCGTGCTCTCGACCCTGCACACCAATGATGCCCTGTCCGCCGTCACCCGCCTGATCGATCTCGGAGTCGAACCCTACCTGGTGGCCTCGTCGCTCTCGGTGGTGCTGGCGCAGCGGCTGGTGCGGCGCTGCTGTCCGACGTGCGGCGGCGGACCCACGGCGGCCTCCGCACCCTGCGGCACGTGCCATGGCAGCGGCTTCAAGGGACGCCTCGGAGTCTTCGAAATCGTCGCCATCAACGAGCAGATGCGCGCGGCGATCAGCACGGGTGCGCCACTCGACGCCCTGCGCGCCATCGCACGCCGCGATGGCATGCGATCGCTGGTCGACGAGGGCGGACTGCTGGTCCAGCAGCGCCTGACCACCACCGATGAGGTCCAGCGCGTCATCCACCATGGTTGAGCAGTCCCAGTCCGTCTACCGCTACCAGGCGGTCGAGATCGCTACCGGCCGCATCCGCACAGGCGAACACCGCGGCGGTTCCCCCTACGAGGTGCGATCCTCCTTGCGGCGCATCGGTCTCGAGGTGCAGGAGCTCCGGGCCTTGGAACCACCACGCGCTGCCGAGCGGCGCACGGGCTGGACGAAACCGCTGATCCGCCTCTGGCAGGCGCGCCAGTGCCGCACCCACCGGATCCAGCGGGCCGATGTCTGCGACTCGTTGGGAACACTGATCAACGCCGGGGTCCCCTTGGAGCAGGCACTCTCATCGCTGGCAGCCTCCACCGCGCGTCCCGAGACCGAGCGGCGGATGCTGCGCGCGCTCAGGGATCACATCCGCGAAGGCCATCCCTTAAGCGACGCGTGCTCCACCCACCCGGGCTGGTTCGATCCCTTCGACGTCGCCATGATCCGGGCGGGCGAGCAGGCCGGCGATGTCACTTCCAGCCTCGCCAGCCTGTCGCTCTTCCATCAACGCGCTGGGGCCCTGGGACAGAAGATGTTCCTCGCGCTGATCTACCCGGTCATCCTGCTCGTCGCCGGGCTCGCGGTGATCGAGTTCATGAGCTTCACCACCCTCCCGCAGCTCATCGCATTGATCACCCAGGCACGCCAGTCCCCTCCCTGGCTGACGGTGCAATTGGTCGCGATGGGGCAGGCGCTGCCTTATTGGTGGCCAGTGATCCTGGGGGTGCTGATCGCCGCCTGGCTCGCCCTGCGTTCACTCGTCGCCCGCGTCCCGCTCGACTCGCGTCTGGGCACCTGGATCCACGCCAATCCCTGGGCCCGGCTGCGCAAGCGCACGCGGGTCGCCAACATCGCGTTGGCGTTGGCGCGGTTGCGCAAGGCGGGTCTGCCGCTCACCGATGCGGTGCTGGTGGTGGCTGACACCGTCGGCGACGCCCCGCTGCGCGCACTGCTGCGCCAAGCGGCCGATGCCCTGACGCGGGGTGAGGACCTTTCGCAAGCCATCGGTCGCAGCCCCCTGCTCGACCCGGAGTTCGCCCAGCTCCTGCAGCTGGGCGAACGCAGCGGCGAATTGACCGACATGCTCGAACGTATCGCCGAGCGTTACCAGCGGGCCGCGGAGCGCAGCAGCGAGCGGCTCGCCGCCGTCCTCGGACCGCTGGCGATTCTCGTGCTTGCGTGCTTGATCGCCCTCGTTGTCATCGCCAGCGTGCTGCCGCTGATGCAACTTGGAGATCTGGCATGACGTCCCCGGCTCGCGGCGCCATGACTTTGGTCGAGATCCTGGCGGTCGTCGTCATCCTCGGGCTGCTGGCCACCACGCTGGTGGTCGGGATCTCCGGCAAGATGGGCCGCGCGAAGACCGAGATCTCTCGCACCCAGATCGCCCAGCTCGTCGGTCAGCTCCAGGCCTATCAGCTGGAACGCAACGCCTTGCCGGCGCCGGCCCAGGGCTTGGCAGCGCTGGCGGCGCCGAACGCGACTCCGAACACCTCGTATTTCGTCGAGGCCAGCCGACTGATCGACCCCTGGGGTCGCCCCTACCTCTACGTGGTCCCAGGCCCACAGGGACATCCGTACGAGATCCTCACCTATGGCGCGGACGGCCAGCCTGGGGGCAGCGGCGATGCCTCCGATCTTTCGTCGAGCGCGCTCGGGAAATAATCGACTGAGCGCTGATAACGGCTGGAAAATGACCGCATGAAGAATACCCACGCCTTTCTCCTGTTCCTCCTGCTGGCCGTGGGCATGTCCGCCATCGCCCCCCTCCGTGCCGAGGATCCCGCACAACCGACCACCACCGTGCCCGCGACCAGCGAGCTCGACAAGCTGACGGACCTGGTTTCACAGTTCGTCGGCGTTTCCCTGCAGTACAGCCCGGAGAAGGTCCGCGGCAACGTCCGCTTGGCGGTGCAGGGCGAGGTCACCCAGGCCGCGCTATGGGAGATCTACAACCAGGTGCTGGTGAGCCAGGGATTCACCACCGTGCTCACCGGTCTGCCGCCGGTCTACCAGGTGGTTCCCCTCAACGAGGCGTCGCAGGTCAGCGCCACCTTGGCCGAGGACGAGATCGCCAAGCTGCCGTACAAGCCGGGTTTCGCGGTGGTGATCCGCGCACTCAAGCACATCAGCGCAGAAACCGCCATCAAAGCGCTGGGCAGCCTGATCGCCAACCAGACCGCCCAGGTACGCACCTACGGTTTCGACGACCGCAAACTGGTGATCTCAGCCGCTAGGGCGAAGCTGCAGGAGATCGAGCAGTTCCTCGCGCAGTTCGACCAGCCCGGTATGACCCCGACGGTGCGGACCTTCCGCCCCAAACGCACCAGCCCGGCGGCGCTGCAGACCGCCGTGGCCAGCACCTGGAGCGCGCTCGGGCGCATCGCCGGTCGGGCCACTCCGATCGAATTGCAGGTCAGCGCCGATGGCACCCAACTGGTGATGATAGCCTCGGCCACCGACCTCGACCAGCTGCAGAAGATGGTCGATGACCTCGATCAGGCGGAACCGGTGGAGACCAGGACCTATCGTCCGCGTTTCTTCAGTGCCGAGGAGGTCGGCCTCCTGCTGGACCAGCTGTTCACCAGCCATCAACGCGACGCCGCACCGAACATCGTCCGCGACAAGCTGACCAGCAGCCTGATCATCACGGCGACCGCGGCCCAACACCGGCGCATCGAGGATCTGGTGCGTACCCTCGACGATGCTCCTCCGACGACCCGTCGGCAGGTGCGTACCTTCCAGATCAAGCATCGTCCCGCAGAGGACCTCGCATTGGTGCTGACCGGACTGATCGACAGCGGAATCACCGACATGCCGGACGGCGAGCAGCCGGCGCCCGGCGAGCTCGCGCCCGCCGCCGCCCCCATCCCGCCCCCGTCCGGCTCGCCCACACCGTTCCCAGACCGTTCGCGAGCCCTCCCGGCGCGCACCAGCCGGCAACCGGTCGCCGGCGCGGCCCTGATATCCGGGGGATCCGGCACGCCGGTGATGTTGACCACCGACCTGTTCACCAATTCCATCATCGCCCTGGGCGATCCCAAGACCATCGACCAGATCGAGACGCTGATCAAGCAGCTCGACCAGCGCCAACCGCAGGTCGATATCGAAGTGTTGCTGGTCTCGGTCTCCTCTAGCCAGGGTCTCGAACTGGGCGTCGAGATGATGGCGCTGATCCAGCAGGGCTCGGTGAGCGGCAGCATCGGTTCCTTCTTCGGCCTGAGCACCCAGTCCGGCCCGGATCCCGCGACCCGCCTGCTGTCCTCCAGCGTGACCGGCCTGGGCGGCGTGGTGATCAACCAGGGCGACTGGGCCGGCGTGGTGAAGGCGCTCGAGACCATCTCCGACGGCCGCTCGCTGATCCGCTCGCACGTGGTGGTCAACAACAACGCCAAGGCGACCATCGACGGGGTGGTCCAGCAGCCGGTGACCTCGAGCAACATTGGCGTCTCGGTCTCGACCACCAGCGTGACCGGCACCACCGATGCGGGCACGCAGATCTCGATCAGCCCGCAGATCTCGACCGCCGACTACATCACCCTGACGTACGCCATCAGCCAGAGCTCCTTCCTGGGACAGCCCGTACTCTCCAATGGCGCCCTCATCCCGCCGGCCAAGCGCCAGGACAGCGTCGCCAGCGTCGCCACCATCCCCGACGGCTTCGTCATCGCCCTGGGCGGCCTCTCGAACCGCAACATCGACCAGGGCGAATCCCGCATCCCATTCCTGGGCGGCATCCCCTTCATCGGCAACCTGTTCAAGACCCAGTCGAACAACCAGTCCGACTCCCGCTTCTACGTTTTCATCCGCGCCAGCGTGTTGCGCAACCCGACGTTTGGCGACCTGCGCAACTTCACTGAGCAGGAGATTACCGCGTCCGACCTCGAGGACGAGGCGACGCCAAAGCTGAAGCCGCAGCTCTTGCGCTGAGGGCGGACGGCGGTGGTAGGTTGTTGAGGCGGAGACGCATTGATGCCTCCTGAAGATCGCCCTGCCGTGCCGATAGGCCTGCGTCCCAGAGCCATTCTCCTAATGGTCGCACTCGGCTCCTGGATACGCCCGACACCACTGCAGCACGGGCTCATGAACCGTATCCATGATCACGCTTCCGAATGGATACCGGCCTGAACGTTGCCCCCACGACAACTCCATCGTCCTGACGGGCGATGACGATGGCGAAAACAAAACCACGGCTTTCACCGTGGTTTCTACCGGAAACTATTTGGTAGCGATGGAAGGAATCGAACCTTCGACCTAAGGCTTATGAAGCCTCCGCTCTAACCGCTGAGCTACATCGCCATATGCGAGAGGGCGGGAGGGTAGGGTGGTGCCTCCCGCTGGCAAGGGTCGCCCGGGGCGTTGGCGACCGCCCACCGGGCGTCCTGTTTCACGGGCTCGACGGCCCATCTGACGGTTCTTCCACGCTTTCCCCGTTGGCGGGAACCCCGGAGCCGGCTTCGGCTCCGGCAACCGCTCCCGTTTTCGCCAGCTCCGCGTCGAGCTGCCGCTGGGTCTGGAAGGCGATGAAGCTGGCGTCGAGATCGGCGGTGCGGGTCAGGACCGCCTCGACGGCGCAGGCCTCCTCGAGTTCACGATGGAAGCGCTGCTCGTCGCTTTCGACCACGATCTCCTCCTCGGGGAGGTCGAGGTCGAGTTCCTGCTGCTCGGGCTGGGCGCCGCGTTCGGGGGCGTGCCAGGTCACCAACGGCAGGCGGCGACGGCGCTTGCGGACCGCTTCGACTGGTTCCGCTGGGAGTCCCTCGGCGGCCGGCGAGCGTTCCTCGTCTTCACGGTAGCGCAGGAGCACGTCGCCGAACTGCTCGTGCTGCAGTGCTTCGACGAAACGCTGGCGGGCGCATTCGAGGGTCGCCATCAGGACACCGACGCGGCCGCTGGTAGTGGTCTCCTTGGCCAATATCCAGCTCAGCTTGGCTTCGCGCGCGGCACGCATGGCGTCGACCAGGGCGTTGATCTTGTGCTCCAAGGGCACGTCGTCGTTCAGCACGGTGCGCGGGCCGAGCCGACTGAGGTAGCGCACCACCTGCTGCCAGGTTTCGTACAACAGGCCGATGTTGCAGTTCTCCAGGTCGAGGCCGTCGAGCTCATCGGGATCGTCGGGGATGATCTCGTGCAGGCGACGCGGCAGGCGCTCGCCCTGCGCTTCTTCCAACGCCGGCAGCAGTTGGGTGGCCTCCTTGAAACGCCGATAGGCCATCAGCTGGCGGATGAGTCCCGAACGCGGATCGATGACCTCGTCTTCCTCCTCCCTGGTCTCGGCGACCGGCTCATCCGGCGGGACGACCAGCCGGCTCTTCAGCTCGAGCAACGTCGCGGCCATCAGGATGAAGTCGCCGGCGACATCGAGGTCGAGGTCCGGAGTCGAGCCCAGCAGCGCGATGAACTGGTCGGCGATGGTCGAGACCGGGATGTCGGCGAGGTCGACTTCGGCCCGCCGCACCAGGAACAGCAGCAGATCGAGAGGTCCGGAAAAACTGTCGAGCGTGACGTGATAGCCGAGATCCAGATCACCCGTCGGAACGTCGCCCGCGCCGCTGCCGGAAGTCGCGGCGACCTCCAGAGGAGCGTCCAGCGTAATGATGGGCTCGTCGCTCATTGGGAGGGAGAGTAGATGGCAGGCGGGGGACTCAAGACATGCGCGGGTGAGTGGCGGGGCGGGGATGGTGCGGGGTGCTGAAGGCCAAAGGCCAACGGCCAACGGCCAACGGCCAACGGCCAACGGCCAACGGCCAACGGCCAACGGCCAACGGCCAACGGCCAACGGCCAACGGCCAACGGCTACAGGCCACCTGCAACCCACCAATGCGGCGAGCCGGGCCTCGCCGCTC
>JANPIY010000625.1:0-8935 GCA_031425255.1 Planctomycetota bacterium | reverse complement strand
GTAGATGCGGCCGTCAGACATCGCCGCGGACCCTAGCGGCCGCAGGCGGAAACCAAGGCATCGAATCACGACGCCTCACGTGATCCCTCGCGCCTGCAGACGTCCGACGGCGCCGGTGGCGAAGATCAGCGGATACAGGCGCTCGAAATACCACAATTTGGCAAAGTAGAAGCCGATCGGCGCCGGCGTCAGGGTGGTGCCGCCGGCGGTCAACGTGCGCAGAGCTGCCAAGCCACGGCGCAGCACCGGCTCCAGGGCCGGATCGTGCGAATGGGCGAGCGCCTCCAGCGCCAGGCCGGTCTCCTCGATGCTCATCGGCGAGTCGCCGCCTCCGCCCCAGCCGCCAGCGGGATGCTGGTTGCGCACCAGCCAGGCTTCACCGCGTTGACGCAGGTCGCCAGCCGGCTCCACCAGCGCGAGCGCCGACACCACGCGCGCCGTCGCATAGGTCGGATTACGGTCGCCGGCAACGTGCTGGTTGCCGAACCACAGCGGCACCCAGGCGCCATCGGCGCGTTGGCAACGTGCGAGGTAGCGCAGGGCCCGGGTCTGCGCGCGATCGATGCGCAGAGCGAGGCGACCACGCATCACCGGCCGCCAGCACTGGAACGCCATCAGCGCATGCGCGGTGAGATCCGGAGCGCTGCGATCGAACTCCAGCGAGCCCAAGCCACGGCAGAAGGTCGGGATGCCGCCGTCGCGGTTCTGCACGCCGATCAACCAGGCCAGGCCCGCGCTCGCGGCGGCGTGGACCTCGGGACGATCGGCGGCGAGGTGATGCAGCGCGATGAGCGCGCCCGCGGTGTCGTCGGCATCGGGCACGCCCCCTGGGAGGTTGGTCCAGGCCCAGCCACCCGCCGCTGCGCCGGTATACGGATGCACGCACCTGCCCTGCTGGTCGAGCAGCCAGCGCAGCGCGTGCTCGCGCGCGGGCTCATCGATGGAGACCGTCAGCGTACCGCCTGCCGCCAGCGCGTTCAGCGACAGCGTCGTCACCCAGGTGCTGAGGTTCTCATCGATCGGCCAGCTGCCATCGGCTCGCACACTGCGGCGCAGGAAGGTGAGGCCCTGGCCCACCACCGCATGATCGCCGTTGCCGCCCTCGACCAGGCTCATGACCACGAAGCCGGTCAGCGGCACCGCTTCGAGGTAGCCGCCGCTGCTCGGCTGGATGCCGCGCAGCCGGCGGAGCGTGCGCGGACGGGTCAGCCAGCGTGCCAGCAGACTGAGCGGATTGCGCGGGGTCCGCCGATGGAATCGCACCTGACCGACGGCGATCAGCGCGGGCAGCGCATAACTCACCACCTGCAGGTCGAGGAAGCGGAACCACGCCCGCGGAAATGCCGCGAGCTCAAAAGGCAGCGGCCGTACCCAACGCCAGGGATCCACGCCCAGGCGTCCGGCGATGGCGCAGAGGGTGAGGATCGGCACGGCGAAGGTGCGGTCGTCGCCATAACGTGCCTCGATCGCGTGCACCAGTTGCGCCGGCTCGGTGCCGCCGGCGCGGATGGTCAGCCACGCTGCCGCCTTGAGCTCCGCCGTGCGTGCCTCCGCATCGGCACGGCCGGCATATCCGCAGGCCGCCCACGCCAGCACCGTGGTGCTGATATTGCCGAGGCTGAGCACGGTATCGCCCCAACTGCCGTCGGCGTTCTGGTGATCCGCCAACCAGCGCAGACCGGTGGCGACGAGCGCGCGATCGGCGAGATTGCCGGCGCGGTGCAGCGCCACGACCGCGACCGCCGTGGACAGCGCGCTCGATGCGAGTTCGCCGGTCCAATGGCCATCCTGGCGTTCCGTCAGCAGCCGGGCGCGCAACGTGGCGAGGAGCTCAGTCATCGCGCGACCCCGGGACCGCCGGCTGACGGTTCATGCCGGTAGACTCAGATGGCCGAGCGCGAGGAGGCCGTAATAGGTGTACTCGACGTCCAAGGCCTCCTCCGCCCAGTGGCCATGGAATGCACCGCTGTTGGTCCACAGGCTGTCGATGAAATCGAGGTCGGCATCGATCTGCGCCGGTGTCGGATCGCGCCCCAGGCAGGCGAGCGCATGCAACGCGGTGGCGGTCGACAGCAGGTCAGGCATGGGAATCTGACCATTGGCGCGGAACCCGCCCTGCGGATGCCGCATGCCATCGAGCCAAGCGCCCACCGCGTGATCGATCGCTGCGCCATAGACGTGGCGCACGAACACCGCTGCCACCGTGGTCGGCGTGCTTCCTACGGTGCCACCCGGATGGTTGCCATAACCGCCGTCACGGCTGCGGCAGGCCTCGACCGAGGCGAGCACCTCCACCGCGGCCGGCAGGTCGGCGCCGAGATCCTGCAAGGCACCGAGCGCGAGATAGGCCGCATACGTATTGCCGGTCGCCTCGCCCGCGCGTTGAGCGAAACCGCCATCGCTGCTGCGGAAGGCCGATACGCCAGCGCTGAGCGACGCCGGTGCACCGGCACGATCGACGATCGCCCACGCCCGCGCCAGGCAGCAGCGGTGGACGAGATCCAGTTTCCCGCCATCGCCGAACGTGCGCAGCCATGCCGCCACCGTGTCTGGCGGTTGCTGCTGGATCGCCTGCAGGCATTCGAGACCGAACACCGTGTAGTAGGGATCGCTGACTCCGGCACGATCGCCGACGCCGCCATCAGCGTTCCATTGGCTCCGTACGAAGGTGTCCACCAGCTCGACGGAGTCCCCGAGCACCTTCGGCGCCAGGCGCGCGACCTGGAGCATTTCACGGCGGAAGGTCATGGGAGGAGTGCGGAATCCGGACGCCTCACCCGGTCTCCTCCTTGCACCAGCCCTCCACCGGCTCGACGAAGATCTTGCCCATCAGGCGGCGCAGCAGCCCCTTCAGGCTCTCGTTGGCGAGGAATCGCAGACTGTTCACCGCGCGTTCCTTGAACGAGCCGAGCAGCGCGCGGCCGTGGTCGGGAATGCCGTGTTCGGCCAGCAGCGCGCGCAGGCGTACCGCATCCGGGCGATCGGCGGCACGCCGCCACCAGGCGGCGATCTCATCGCGCGCCGGGCCCTTGACGCGTTCGAGCGCCACCGCCATCGGCAGCGATGGACGTGCGGCGTCGAGGTCGTTGGTCGGCGACTGCAGGTCATCGAGATCGTCGTTGATCTGGTAGGCGATGCCGAGCGCTTCGCTGTAGTCGGCGATGGTGCCGATGGTGTCGTCGTCGGCGCCGCCCAGCAGCGCGCCCAGGGTCAGCGCCACGTCGAAGGCCGGCGCGGTCTTGCCGCGGAAGATCGCCAGCACCTCGAGCACGCTCAGTGCTTCCGGCCGGCGCATCCACTCCAGTTCGCTGCCTTGGCCGAGGCTGAGCAGACGATGGCCAGCCGCGGCGACCGCGACCATCCGTCCGACCAGCGCCGGCGGCGCCGCTTCGGCGATCAGGCGGTAGCCTTCGCCCAGCAGCAGGTCGCCGACGTTCAGGGCCAGGGGCACCCCGACCTCGGCATGCAGCGTCGGTTCGCCGTAGCGCTCGGCATCGCCATCCTCGATGTCGTCGTGAATCAGCGAGGCCTTGTGGAAACACTCGACCGCCACCGCCAGGGTGCGCAGCGCGCTCGGCGACGGCGCCTGCATATCGCCGATGCACGCGCGCCAGGCGCAAGCGGTCAGGAACGGGCGCCAGCGTTTGCCGGCCTTGGACAGCCAGCGGATAGCGAGTTCCTGCGAGACGCCGGTGGGCGCGCCCAGGGTCTCCGCCAACGCCGCGGGCGTGAACCAGGTGTCGACCTCGGCGCGCAGCGCGTCGAGATCGAGCCGGCGGGTGTGATCCTCCGCGCTCAGGTGGACCACGTCCCAGACCCAGTCGAGATCGACGGTGGTGTTGATGCAGTCGTCCTGCAGCAGCGGGATGGCGACCCCAGGGATGGCGGCCGCCTCCATGAAGGGAAAGGCCTTTTCCAGCACCGACAGGCAGCTCACGCCGACGATCGCGTCGATCTTGCCGGTCTCGATGATCGCCATGACGATGGCCGAGCCCTCGGCCACCAGCACCGCATAACCCAGGCGCTCGGCTTCGGCCTGAAGGTCCTGGATGGTGCACAGGCCGCAGCTCTTGCACAGCAGGCCGAACTCATCGAACGGCGCCGGGCACTTCTCCTCGATGCGCAGGCACTTGGGCAGCAGCAGCAGGCGGCGGTCATAGGGCACCGACGCCAGATGGTCCTTCCACAGCTCGTTGTTGATCAACACGCCGATGTAGTCGACGTGTTTCGGATCGAGCGCGTGCTCGAGGATCAACGCCTCGGCGTGCGAGCGCAGTTCCGGCACCGGCAGCGGCGGGGTCGGCTTCTTCTCGGCGACGTAGGCCACTGCGAGGTCGCGGATGCGCAGACGTTCGCCGAGCGTCTGCGGGACGTTGTCCTTGGGCGGGCGCAGCGCCTGCAGCGGCACGGACCGCGGCAGGGTCAGGTCGGTGGTGGTCATCAGGTCACCTCGTTGCGTCGCATGACGTCGGCTTTCTTGCTGGCGATGGCCGCCAGGTCGGGCAGGGCATTGAGCACCTCATCGGGGATGCCGAACTGCTCTTTGAGTTTGTCGAGGCAGCGATTGCGCTCCTTGAGCGCGCGCTCGCTGTCGCGTTCCTTGGAGAACCGCGACTTCGCGCGTTCGGAGCGGTCGCGCAGCGCCTGGTAGATGTCGCCGCCCAGCAACGACGAGATGTCGACCTTCATCACCTCGCGACGGACGTCCTCGCTGTTGACCGGCTCACCGTTGATCGGGCCGGCCTTGTACTTGGGGAAGACGATCGCCACTTCCGGGCAGACGCGGGAACACGCCGGGCAGTTGGTCTTGCAGTTGGTCGGCTGCTGCACCTCGAGTTTGCCGGCGGTCGAGACGCCATAGACGTCGAACAGGCAGAACGACAGGCATTGCATGCAGTTGGTGCAGCGGTCGTAATCGATGACCGGGAACCATGGTTTCCAGGTTCCCGGGGCGGTGGTGCCGAGCTCCCCTTCCAGGCTGCGCACGGTGGCGAGCACTACCTCGGCCTCCTGGTCGGCGAGATCGTGGAAGCGCACTGCCACGCCCTGCGCGTCGATGTGGCCGACCGGCGGCGTCGTCCCGAAACGGCCGAGCACCAGCAGATGCGGCTTGTTCGAAGCAAGGCTGCGATCGCTGGTGCCGGTGCAGCTCACCTGGTAACCGGCACCCAGCAGCGCCGCGAGCAGCGCACCGCGGCGGGCGGCCGGCAGAGCCTCGGCGCCAGGACCTTCATAGAGACCGAGGTGGAGCGCGGGGGCGGCGGTGGCGGCGGTCATGGCGTGGCTCCAATGGGACTGGCCGCGGGCAGTCCCAGGTCGGCGATGATCTGGGCGGGTTGGGATTCACGCATGTTGTGCACTACGGTTTCGCTCGGCAGGGCGGTGCCGGCGGCGTTCAGCAGCCAGGCCACCGCGCGGCGATGGCAAGCGACGATCTGCACGCCGGGCTGCGCGAGCAGACGCACCAGCGCCGGGTCCTTGCGCGCCGACATCTCGCAGAGATCGGCGACCGCCTCGAACGGTCGGGCGGAAGCGGCGAGCGCGCTCAGCACGGCCTGCTTGGTCGCCTCCGGCACCACCTTGGCATGGGCGCAATGGCAATAGAGCAGGCAGGCATCGGCACTCATCGCTCGGCTCCGCTGGTGGTATCACGGTGGGTCGGCACCGGGCGGCCGGGCTGGAAGCTCTCGCGGTGATCGATGGTCATGACCACCCCGACCGCCGCGGCGACCTCGGCCAGGGCGTCGTCGACCGCGACCCGCAAATGCTGCGGTGTGGTTTCGGCGCGCAGGTTGATGACCAGTTGACCGTGCAAGAGGTCGTCGCTCAGACTCTGCGCCAGCTCGGGTATGCGGTCGCCCGCCACCAGGTTGGCGGTGGCGATCTCCCCGCTGCCGTCCTCGGGCGAGAGCGTCATCTTCAGATGGGCGACCTCGGACTGGCCCAGGCGCTCCTGGACCGCCGACATCAGCGTCATCACCAGAGCGTTGCCATCGACCTCGCCGGGCGACGCCACGGCGACCGTGGCGTTGAACCAGCCGAGCAGTGCCTCGCCCTCGGCATAGGTGTCGTAGTCGATCGTCATCGCCGCGCCGGCGCCCTGGGTCGAGCTGGCGACGTGGGTGAACCATGCTTCCAGGCCGTCGCCGGAACGCGCGCACACGGCAAAGCGTCGGGCGCGGGGATATTCCCGCGCCAGGGCCGCATCCAGAATCGCGTAGTCGGCATCGCCCAGCAGGTCGCGCTTGTTGATGACGATGACGTCGGCCTCTTCGAGCTGCTTGCGATAGATGTAGACCACCTTGTCGCTGAAGCGCCGGCCGCCGTCATCCGCCAGCAGGCCGAGGACGCGCTGCGCGCGCTGGGGATCGATCAGCACCGACAACGGCGCGACGCTATAGTCGTCGCCGTAGAGCCGGCGCAGCGGATAGCTGACGGTGGCGATCAGGTCGGTGCACGACCCGACCGGTTCGGCGATGAAGACCTCGGGACGCGACGCGCTGGTGAGCCGGTCGGCGGCTTCCTTGAGCGAGGCGAAGCGGCAGCAGAAGCAGCCGCCGGCGATCTCCTCGACCGCGAAACCATGCGAGCGCAACGTCAACGAATCGACCAGGTGTGAGCCCTGATCGTTGGTGATCAGACCGACGCGCTGGCCACGCGCGGCGAACCACTCGGCGAACTGCCTCACCGCGGTGGTTTTTCCCGCGCCGAGGAACCCGCCGATCATCACATAACGAGCCGTCATGAGGGGCTGCGCCCTGGACTGGTGCGGTTCATGTCCCGTCCTCCTGATATTCTTCATGGCGACTGCCCTGGATCTTGTCGATCGCCGCATCCAGCACCGCGACGTACCCATGGACGTCGGTGGCCGCTGCATCGGGCAGGCCGCGCGCGCGATAAAGCCAGCCATCGCCGTAAGGATCGGCATAGACGCGTTCGGCCTGGCGCAGCAGCAGCGGATTGCCCGCGATGAATTCGCCGCTCAGCGCGCAGTAGAGGTCGGTGCTGGCCTTGAAGCCTTCGAGCCAACCGATGACCTGGCCGACCTCGAGGCGGGCGCCCGGTTCGACCTCGAAACCGGACTCGACCACCTCGCCCAGCATGCGCACTGCGAACTTGGTGAAGCCGACGCGCCACACTCCAGCGCCCTCGTCGGCGAGCCACATGTGGGCAGCGGTGTAGCGGCAGTCGCTGGGCAGACGGGTGGTGAAGCGGGAGCGCTTGTAGCGCAAGCCCGGTGCCCGGGCGGCATCCGCCCCGACGGGAACAGCGGGGTCTCGGGCGGGAGCGGCGTCCGGCATGGTCGGGAAGCTATACCGGTGGAGTCGGTCCGCATTGAGCAAGTCCTGGCCCGCCGCAGACCTACGTGAGTGAGGCGGGGATGGTCCAAATGGAGCCTAGGCGATCCCGAAATGGTCCCCACCCATGACCGTCGCAGTGAACCACAGCGCACCGTCCGCGTTTACCCCCCTGCCATGAATCTCGCCATACCCATGCTGCCCGCCCATGACGAGCGCTCCGAACCGACGAGACCGCGCGTGAGTGATCCCGACCAGCTGATCATGGAACGTCTGCGCGACGGCGATCAGCATGCGGTGGTCGAACTGGTAGGCCGCTTCCAGCACGAACTGCTCGGCTTCTTCTACCACCTCAGTTGGGATCAGTTGATCGCCGAGGAAATGGTCCAGGACGTCTTCGTCAACGTCTACCGTTCGCGCGCCCGCTACCAGCCCACCGCCAAGGTCCGCACCTTCCTCTACCGCATCGCGCACAACCTGTGGATCGACCACGTGCGCCGGCAGAAGCACCATCTCAGCATTGATGCCGAGATGGGTGAACGATCGCTGAAACTTTCCGACGTGCTCAAAGCGCCCGGCGCGCCCGACCCCGAGGATGAGACCCGTGACGCGCTCATCCGTTCCCGACTCCAGGATTCGCTCGAAGCCCTTCCCGAAGGTCAGCGCGAGGTTTTCGTGCTGGCCAACAACCATGGGATGAAATACCAGGAGATCTCCGCCGTCCTCGGCATCCCCGAGGGCACGGTCAAGAGCCGCATGCATAACGCGGTGCGTGCCCTGCGCGATGATCTGCAGGATCTGGTGGAGCCATGAAGAGCGGAGTGACCGGCGATCGCAATGGGAACGACAGCGATCCGCTGCTGCGCGCGGTCGCCGACGGCGATCCCAACTGCCCTGACGGCCGCACCCTCGCCGCCCTGGGCGACCTCTTCCGTCGTCACGCCCATCCGCCCGAAGAAACCGGCGACCTCAGCGCGGACATTCTCGCCCGACTTGGCGATGTGGCCAATGACGACCGCAACGACCAGGACGCCATCGATGCGTTCTATGACGGCGGCCAACCCGCCAGCGATCTCGACCCGACCCTGGAGCGCCTGGCGGTGCTGACGCGCAGCATCGGGCCGCGTCGGGTCGATCTCACCGTCGCCATCCAATGCCGGATCCGCGCCTCGACGCGGTTCGCCGCCGTGCTGGGGAACGATGACGAACGCGAACAGCTCGATGGCCGCGGTCGCTGGCGCATCATCAGCGCGGTGATCGCCGGACATGTCGCCGCCCTGCTCGCCTTCGCGATCTTCCAGATCGGCTTCCATGCCGGTCAGGAGACCCACGTCGATGGTACCGGCCTCGCCCTGGACGATGCCGCGGATGTGGACAGCGGCCTGGTCGCGGGCGGTCGCAACGGTTTGGCGCTGCAGGCGCCGGCCTTGCCGCCGAACCTCCCCGCCGCGTGGGGCGACATCCGCGGCCTGGGCACCGATCTATTCCTGCTGCGGCGTTTCCCGGAACTCCGCGCCAATGCTCGTCTGTTGTTCAACATGCAGGGCTCGCAGGCCAGCGTGGCGCGCAGCGTCGCCTGGATCCGCAGCCGTCAGGATGCCGGCAGCGGGACCTTCCAGGTCGAAGCGGCAGGAGAC
>JANPIY010000624.1:0-5636 GCA_031425255.1 Planctomycetota bacterium | reverse complement strand
AAGCGTCCGCAATCTCGCCGACGTGAGTCGCACCACCGCCACCCGCACCCGCGAATCCACCACCAAGGCGGCAGCCAAGGTCCGCGCGAGGAGGACAACCCGTATCAGTGAGTCGGTGGAGTCGGGTTCGGAAAATCGCATCACCCGTCGGCTGCGCAATGCCAACCTCACCCGCACAGTCACCTACGATTTCTTCGAGACCTTGGCGCATTACTCCGTCTCGTTGGTCTTCCAGCCGGAAAGGCTGACGGTGGTCGCGCTCATTAGGAACCCCGAATTGCGGCAGGCAGTGGATTTTACCGAAACCCTGGTGCGGCAGAATGAGACCACCTTCCGTAACGCGCTCTTGATGCCTAGCTTAGCTGAAGGATTCACTGCACTGCGCCGCTTGTCGGCTTATCGTGCGGCGGTGGCCATCGTGGCGCAGCGGCAGGCGGCGGCGAAAACGGCCGAGAGTCTCAGGCAGCCCGTGGTCCAAGACAGTAGATCGAATGCGGGGCAAGAGGATCCGGCCGCCGTGCAACTTAAGGCAGTGATGGAAGCCCTTGGCCACATTCAGAAAGGAACGCGCCTGCTGAAGGAGCTTGCGAATATCGACCGCGCATTGGGCCGCATCCGCACTCAGAATGAAAATAATGGCATGCCGATGACGGAGGACGAACGGCGCAATGCGCAATACTGGCTCTTCGTCCATTGCCTCTCGGCGCGCATGCCGTCCCTGCTCGACGCTCTGCAGGCGCTCGCGGCCAAGGAAACCATCTCCTTGACCGTAACGGATGCTCAACAGCTGGTCGCCGTTCTACCAGCGCAGTCCTCGCCGCGCTCGCTTGCATCCTTGGCGGAACTCACCGCGCGTGAGAAGGAAGACGCGGGACTAGCCGCGGCGATCAATCGCTTCAAGCGGGTGTTCTGGGATTGGGATTTTTGGACCATGCGCTGTCGTGAGGAGTCGCTCTACACGCCGAACGACGCAGGCATCATCGGTCACGCCGATACTCTGGTGAAGGCGCTCGAGGTCTGGGAGGCCAAACGCTCCGAAGGTGAGTTCAAAAAAGACAAAGATGTGGTGCTGAAGCAGGCCGACGCCGACCAGGGTGGCGCCGAGACCGAGGACCAACTGGCCATGGCCTTTCCGCTCGAGGAACACGCCTCGGCGGTCGAACGTGCCGATGCTCTGCTCGGGCACCTCGCGGCGCATCCCAATCATTATTCATACGCCCTCTTTCAGGCACTCACGCCGAGCGAGCAGGTCGCCCGCATCCTCAATTCATCAGGGGGGCAGCTGCAGGTCGGGCTGTTCGAGCCGCGCGTCGTCGCCATGCATGGAGATAAGCTGGCGATACCGCTGACGCCCCTGGCGGTCGGCGGCCTCGAGAGCTTCATGACCACCTTGAAGCAATCGTTGGCCACGGCTTTGCATGATACCGGCGCGACTCCGGACACGGTCGTGCTGCCCACCCCTGGGGTGAATGTAGCCTCCCGCCTGGGCAATTGCTCCTCGGCCGAATCCTTCATCGAGGACAGCCGGATGCTGGATGTGAAGCTGGCGCGCGCGCGCCTGCGGCAGGCCGAGGCCGAAGCCGACGCGGCGGAAGCCGAAGTCCGCCGTCGTCAGTTGCGCCTCGACGAGAAGAAGCTCGAGCCGTTTACCGAACCTGTGCTCTGAGTAGCAGCGCACCATGGCAAGTGTTCCAACTCCCTCGCCAGCCACCATCGTCGTGTCGCAGCGACTGGCGACCTGGCGAGTGGAAAAGACCGCGGTTCAACCACCGCGCGCCCTTAAGCCGAGCGCCGTGGATGTGGACAGGCAGAGGTCGACGGTGACCGAGCAGGCGCGCGCCGCAGCTGGCGTACGGGGGGTGACCGTGCCGCTGTGGACGCCAGGCGATTGGCTACCGCTGGAATTCCCCCTCGATCAACCCGACGCCGCACTCGCTTTCATCACGGGAGCATTCCGCCACGGCGGATGGCCTCTGCTGGATGATTTCGCGGTCGATCTGGCTGGCGCCTATCGCGGCTTGCGCCCGAGCCTGCGTGCGACCGTCGCCAGTGGTGAGATGATGAGAGTGGCCGCCGTGCAGATGCGGGTCGCGATCCAACGCCTGCGCCCACGGGTCGTGGAGGTCCTGCAGAACATCGAACAGGCCGCCGTTGAGGAACTCCGTGGCCGGCTCGCCGCAGCTATCACTGCGGCGACCTACCAGGCGCGTTCACTGCTCGCCATGCCGGTCAATGGCGGCAAGGCGCTTGATCCCGAATCGCTGCTGGCCATGCGCGTGAATTCCCCCCGGGCGCTCAAACGAGCTCCACCCACCATCCGCAGCAGCGCGGCGGACGGCGCATATCTTCGCAGTCAGATCCGGGCCCTCCTGCCTGACGCCAGCCGCCTTGCGGAGTGGGACCAAACCAAGGAATTGCAGGAAGCCTTGCAGGCGGTGGAAAAAGTGCTCGCGGCCTTGGCCATGGTCCACCCGCAAACCCGCCCGTTGCTGGCGGTAGCCCAAGGGGCGGAGGCGGCCATCTCCGCCGCTCGCACGTCTGCGGGGCCCATGGACGAACTGCAGGGGGTGTTGACCCGTCATGAGGATGTCCTGCAGGCGTGGAGGGCGGCACACGCCGGTTTCGCGGTGGCCCGTCGGGCGGCGGCGGATCGGCTGCCAGTCCTGCACCGTTTCAGTTTTTCCGACGTGGTCGAGGCCGCGACGGAAGACGACGGAGCGCTAGGGTGGCGGGTGTCCGGCATCCTCGCGAACGTATTCTTCGGCGCCATCGAGGTGCGTGAGCGCTACGTTACCGGGGTCCCCGCCCTCTCCAGGAAGCCAGCCAAGCGCCCGGCGCAACGCCTCGCCGAGGCGATGAAAAGTCCTACGCCGCCGTCCGATCCCGTCGGCTACCTCATGGAGCAGGCTAGCGGAAGTGTGTGGGCCCATGACGGGCTCATCCAGGCGACCCTGGGCACCATGTCGCAAAGCACTGCCCATGGGGGACCGTTCGCGCTGTTGGAGTCGTTCCAGGCTGCGGTCAGTGAGCAGGCCCTGGCCGAAGGAGCGCGGCAGCGGAGCCGGGGTGTGCTCGTCGAGGTAGGCAAAGGTCTCGGCCTGGGTGCTGGCCTCGTGCTGTTGCATATATTCGCGCCGCCGTTGGCACTGGTCATCGATGCAGGGTTCGCGGCTCATGATCTCACCGTCGCCAGCACGGATTTGGCCCAGCAGACGGCCGAGTCGCGCTGCGCGTTCGACCAAGCGCTCACCCTCGGTCCCGAACCATCGCTTGCATGGTTTCTCGCCACGCAGGCCTTCAACATCCTCACCGTCGGATGAGCGGGCCCGCCGATAGCGCGAACGCGGTATTCCGCGCCTTCAACTCCGTGGCGCTCGGTGTATTCAACCGAACCCGGGTGTGGACCTCTCCTGCGCGGATCGTGCGCTACGCAGCTGAGATCAAGGGCCGCGCGCCAGCGGCGCTGCATGGTGCCCTCGATGACCTGTTCTTTGGTCCAGTTCGCAAAGGTGCAGTCGCACCGACGCGTGGCGCCGGTGGATCCGCAACGGTCAAAGTCCCCACCTATCTGGTCAATGCAGTCCAGGACCATCTCAGCGAATTCTCGCGCCTGTACGCCATCAGTCGCAGCGAATCAAACCTGTATGGTTATGCCATGCTGCGGAATCTCGAACCTCAATGGCAGGTGCTCAAACAGCAACTGGAGCGGATTAATTTTCCCGATGAAGCCATCGTGCATATCGAGCGGCACATGCTTGAGCGCATGAACCACCTGATCGGGCGCGAGGATTTGCCGGTGGGTCGCTTGATGCTCGGCCCAGCCAAGGCCATTCCGGCGGGCAGAACGGCGGCAAGGGCGCTGTGGGAGAACGCCGAGCGTTGGGCCCGGGCGAGCCTGAGCGAACGCGGCCTGCCGATGCGAGCGCTGGAGGACGGCCCCTTCACCGATCTCGATCCCTTCGGCAAACTCATGCGCATCTTTCCCGAGGGAGATCCCGCATGGCGCGAGTTGGGAGACTTCGTCGCCACTAATCCGGGCCAGGGGTCGGGGCCTGGACTGCAAGGGCTCATCGGGGAACTGGTGGCACTGAGAACGCCCGGCGTGCTCGCCTTCATGGAACAGGAGACCAAACGTATTCTCAGGGAGAACGCCGACCTCCTCGCGCAGGGTTGGCGGGTGGTGTTCCAACCGCAGTCCGCGTTCATGGCCAAAAGCGCGAAGGCGATGCCGGCCAGGGGGGGGGTGCCTGCGGAAGGGTTGCCCGGAATAGGCCTGTCCTTCGATTTTTCAGTGTGGGTCGTCAAGGACGATATCGCGATGCCATTGATCCGTGGGCAGGTGAAATCAGGTCAAGTCGATAATGCCACCTCCGGTGTGACCCAGTCGCTGACCAAGGATGAGTGGCGTGGTTTCAGCGATTTCGTCCAACTCACCATCGATGGCAAGGCTCAGCGCTTCTCCCTGCGTCCGCCGGACTCGTATCACGTCGTGCGGATCTTGGTCGTGGCGAAAGATTCGCCGAGGCAGGCGCTGGAGCAGGCGCTACCGGTGGGCGGAGCCCTCGAGGTATTCGAACTGCCATTGACCGGCAAGGAGATGGGCATGATCGGCAACGCGCTGCATCGCAGCGGTGCTGGCAAAAAATGATGGCATGGGCGCCGGCCTCGGTGCGTGACAACGAGCATGTGGAGGACCGCCGTGCCATGAGGCCCGGATGTCGGTGGAGTCGCGTGTTCGCTCCTAGGTGGAGCGGGTTCAGGTATATAAGCCGCCATTCACCGCCAGCACCTGGCCGGTGATGTACCCGGCATCGGGCGAGCACAGGAAACCCACCGCCGCCGCGACCTCGGTGGTGGTGCCCATGCGCCCGAGTGGCACCGCCTGCAGCATCTGTTCCAGCGGCAGGCCCTTGGTCATGTCGGTGTCGATCAGCCCAGGCGCGACCACGTTAGCGGTGACGCCGCGTTTCGCGCACTCGCGCGCGAGCGCCTTGGTCGCTGCGATCAGGCCGCCCTTGGCGGCGGAGTAGTTGACCTGTCCTGGGTTGCCCATCTGGCCGCTGACCGAGGCCATGGTCACTACGCGGCCGGCGCGTGCCTTCAGCAAAGCCCGCACCAGCGGGCGCATGACGTTGAAGAAGCCGCCGAGGCTGGTGTTGATGACGTCGTCCCAGTCCTCGTCGCCGAGCATGCCGAACAGGCCGTCACGGGTGATGCCGGCATTGACCACCACGGCGTAGGGGGTGCCGCGTTCGCTGAGCAGACCCTCCAATGCCGTGCGAGCGGTGCTGCGGTCGCTGACGTCGAAGGGCAGGAACCAGGCCTGGCGCCCGAGCGCACGGATCTGCTCGGCGACGGCGTCGGCCGCGGCCTGGTTCGACCGGAAGTTGAGCACGATGTCGAAGCCATCGCGGGCAAGGCGGGTGGCGATGGCGGCACCGATGCCGCGCGAGGCGCCGGTGACGAAAGCGTACGTTGACCGTCCGATGTCCGATGTCCGATGTCCGATGTCGCTTGTGGTCATGGCGATGACGGTGGTCGTTCACCCAAGGTGTCAATCGTGGCGGCTTGTGCGAACGCCAAGACGGCAACAGTCCATCACGGAGGTGGCCGTGGGCAGTGACATCGGACATCGG
>JANPIY010000623.1:0-7816 GCA_031425255.1 Planctomycetota bacterium | reverse complement strand
GCTCCTCGGGCGGCCGGATATCTGGGAGAAATGGCTGTCACGGGTGGACCGTCATCTCGACCGCACCCTCAGCGTCGCTTACCCGGATGCTGCGGCAGTGGCCCCGCCACCCCGCCGCCGTCAGCGGGTCACCACACGCTGAGGGGCGCCATGTTGCTCAGGAGCTTCCATCTCGCCGGCTTCGAATGCGCCACCGGCATCAACCGGCATGGTGCCTGGATCGACCAGATCACCGCCACCCAGCACGACCGCTTCATGGTGGAGGACTACCAGCGCCTCCGCGCCCTGGGCATCTCCGGTGCACGTGAAGGCGTGCGTTGGCCCCTGATCGATCAAGCCGGGCGCTATGATTTTTCCACGCTGACGCCTTTCATCCAGGCGGCGCAGGGCTGCCGGCTCGACATCATCTGGGATCTCTTCCATTACGGCTATCCCGCCGATCTCGATCCATTCACCACGGCCTTTGCCGAACATTTCGCCGGCTACTGCTACGCCGTCGCACGCCACATCCGCCAGCACAGCGAAGGGCCGTGGTATTTCACCCCGGTCAATGAACCCTCCTACTTCTCCTGGGCGGCGGGTGAGGTCGGACGCTTCGCGCCGCACCGCCTCGGCCAGGGCCGCCAGCTCAAGGCGGCGCTGATCAGGGCGGCGATCCTGGGCATCCAGGCGATCCGCAGCGCCTGCCCGGGAGCCCGCATCGTTAACGTCGATCCCATCTGCCGGGTCGTGCCACCGCTGGGTCGGGCCGATCTCGAGCCCGGTGCCTGGCACTTCAACCACCACGCGGTGTTCGAGGCCTGGGACATGTTGTGCGGCCGGCTGCAGCCGGAACTTGGCGGCAGCCGCGACCTGCTCGACATCATCGGCATCAATTACTATTGGAACAATCAGTGGGAGATCGGGCGGGAGGAGACGGCGTTGTCCCGGCTGGATCCGCGCCGGGTGCCGCTGCACCAGCTGGTGAAACAGGTGTGGGACCGCTATGGTGGCGAACTCCTCATCACCGAGACCAGTCACTCCGGGGCCGCTCGTGCCGCCTGGGTCGAGAGCATCGGCGGCGAGATCGCAGCCCTCGCCGGTCTCGGCATCCCGCTCGGCGGTGTCTGCTGGTATCCCGTGCTCGGCATGCCCGAGTGGCATGCCCGCGAACAATGGGCGCGCATGGGGTTGTGGGATCTCCATCGGCGTGGCTCGACCCTCGTCCGTGTGCCCTGCCAGGAGATGATCGCCGCCTTCCTGCGCCTACAGCAGCGCAGCGTCATGCGTGCGGACACCCCAGTGGTCGAACGTCTCGAGGCTCGGCGCTGACGTTGAATACGTAGGTCTCGCCGGCACCAGCGGACTCGTTTACACGAGAGCGGCGCGATCATCAGGGCGCTCCTGCGAGCCCCGCTGAAACATCCCTTTCCTGCAAGCGAATGCTGCAACTTGCAGGCGACGGTTGTTTCCCCTTTTTACCGCTCAGAAAAACCACGGTAAAACCGTGATAATCAAGGTTTTCGCAAGACGCGGATGCGTGGCATGGCGCTTGCTCTTCCTCGTCACCACACCGATACGAGACCGCTCACAAAACCGCCAAAGGATGTCCCCATGTCACCGTTCACCGGACGCCAAACCCAGGCCGGCTCTTCCGCCGCTCCCACGCTCGTTTCCGCCCAGCTGATGGGTGCCAAGGTGGCGAGTCCGGGCAACGACCTCACGACTAGCGCTGGCCCCGGACAGCAGGTCCAGGCCCCTGCGCTGGTGTGCCTGTCGCACCTCCGTTGGGATTTCGTCTTCCAGCGCCCGCAACATCTGCTGACGCGATTCGCCCGGCAACAAGCGGTCTATTTCATCGAGGAACCCATTTTCGGAAATGGCCCCGCCCGCTTCGAGGTCTCGCGGCGCGAGCACGGGCTGCGCGTCGTCACGCCCCATCTGCCGAGCCCACCGTCCTCGGAGGAACACACCCATCAGCTGCTGCGCACCCTGGTCGACCGCCTGCTGGTGGACGAGCAGATCGCATCCTACCTCTTGTGGTTCTACACGCCCATGGCCGTGCCATTCACCAATCACTTGAGCCCATCGCTGGTGGTCTACGACTGCATGGACGAACTCTCGGCATTCGCAGGCGCACCGCCGCTGATGCGTGAGCGTGAGCGGCAGTTGATGGCGTGGGCTGACGTGGTGTTCACCGGGGGGCGCAGCCTGTATGCCGCGAAATGCGACTGCCATCCCCAGGTCCACGCCTTCCCCAGCAGCATCGATCAGCAGCATTTTGCGCAGGCGCGCATGCTGACCAGCGACCCTGCCGATCAGGCCGGCATCGCCGGGCCACGTATCGGATTCTTTGGCGTGGTCGATGAACGCTTCGACATCGCCTTGCTCGACGGGGTGGCGCGTGCGCGGCCTGATTGGCAATTCGTCATCATCGGACCGGTGGTGAAGATCGACCCCGCGACCTTGCCCCGGCACGCCAATATCCACTACCTGGGCAAGAAGGATTACCGCGAGCTGCCGTCCTACCTGGCCGGTTGGGACGTCGCCATGATGCCGTTCGCGCTCAACGAATCGACCCGCTTCATCAGTCCGACGAAGACCCCGGAATATCTCAGTGCTGGCCGACCAGTGGTGTCGACGCCGATCACCGATGTGGTGCATCCCTACGGTGATCTACGGCTCGTGCGTATCGCCGAGGATGTGCCGGGATTCGTGGCGGCGATCAACGCGGCCTTCGCCGACGGCGATGACCCCCGCTGGCAGCGTGACGTCGAGGAGTTCCTCGGTGGAAATTCCTGGGACGATACCTGGCGGCAGATGCGCGGGACGATGGCGCGCATCGCCACCAGCAAGGGCCACGAGGGCGATCTCCTCGTCCCGCACGGCTGACTGACATGTACGACTATCTTGTGGTCGGTGCCGGCTTTGCCGGCAGCGTGCTGGCCGAACGCCTGGCGCGCAAAGCTGGCAAACGTGTCCTGATCGTGGATCGCCGCCCGCACATCGGCGGCAATGCCTATGATCGCTATGACGACCATGGTCTCCTGGTCCATGTCTATGGACCGCACATCTTTCACACCAATTCGCGTGACGTCTTCACCTACCTGTCGCAGTTCACCCGCTGGCGATCGTATGAGCACCGGGTGTTGGCCAGTGTCGACGGCCAGCTGGTGCCGATCCCCATCAATCTCGAGACGGTCAACCAGTTGTATAATCTGCGACTGAGCTCCAGCGAGGTCGAAGCCTTCTTCGCCCAGGCCGCGGAGAAGAAGGAGCACCTACGGACCTCCGAGGACGTCGTGGTATCGCGCGTGGGCCGTGAACTGTACGAGAAGTTCTTCCGCGGCTACACCCGCAAGCAGTGGGATCTCGATCCCTCGGAGCTGGACGCTTCGGTGGCTGGGCGCGTGCCCACCCGCACCAACCGCGATGACCGCTATTTCACCGATACCTACCAGGCGATGCCATTACATGGCTACACCCGCATGTTTGAGAGCATGCTCGCACATCCCAACATCCATCTGATGCTCAATACGGATTATCGCGAGGTCGCCAAGGTCATCCCGTTTCGCGAGATGATCTACACCGGACCAGTGGACGCCTTCTTCGATTTCCGCTTCGGCAAGCTGCCCTACCGTTCGCTCGAGTTCGTACACGAGACCCATGATCGGGAACGCTTCCAGCGCACCGGCACCATCAATTACCCCAACGAGAACCTCTTCACCCGCTGCACCGAATTCAAACACCTCACCGGTCAGCAGCACGCCAAGACCTCGGTGGTCTACGAATACCCACGCGCCGAGGGAGATCCCTACTACCCCGTTCCGCAGCCGGCGAATCACGCCATGTACCAGCAGTATCGCGAATTGGCCGAAGCGACTCCTGGGGTGATCTTCTGCGGCCGCTTGGCGACGTACAAGTATTACAACATGGACCAGGTGGTGTCGCAGGCGCTCGCGCAGTATCAGAAGATCATGGGCAATCGGCCGGCCGATCTCCTCGCCTGACGCAAACCGGATTCGACCAGCGGAACGCCGCAGAGACGAAGCAAGCGTGAGGGCCGAACACCAGATCGGCCCTCGCGGCAGTCGCCCTCACCCTCAGAAGCGAGAGCGGCGATCAGCGCGCGCGCTTGGATTTCGGTTTGGCGGTGCCCTCACCCACCTGGATCCATTTGCGGATGAGTTCGAGGTGCTCCTGCTCATGGAGAAAGGCATCCTGGATCTCGTCCTCGAACTCGCTGCTGACCGCGCCGGTCGCCTTGCGTACAAGCGACGCCCAATTCTCGACATCGGCGAGTTCAGCAACCACCGCCGCGCGCAGACATTGCAGGAGGGTGGTGCGAGGATCCAGCACCACCTGGAGGAGTCCCGCGGACATCACGCCTTCGAGATCGGCATCAGGGGTCTCCATGGTCGGATCGCCATCGACTTCGATCACAGTGCGTTGCAGCAGCTCGGCGTGTTCGGCCTCCTCCTCCCGGATGTGCTCAAGATCCGGAATACAATCCTTGAGCCCTTGCAGATGGGCCACCGCCTCGGCTTTACGCAACAGCGCGTCATAGAGCCGCACGCCGCCGCGCTCGAAGGCGAGGCGGCCGCCGAGGCTGTCCAACAGGGGCACCTGCGCGGGGGTGGTGTAATGATCGGTATATGACCCGACGGGTTTGGCGGTCTCGATGCTGGCGAGACGGATGTGTTCGGCGGTGGGGCCGGGCGCAGGTGGTGCATCGGTGGGGAGATCTTCGACGTCGGTCATCTCGTCGATGCGGTCGGCCGCGGCACGGGTGCCGGTGCGGTTGAGGAGGGTGGGGGTGGTCATGGGGTGCTCGTTCGCTGGTGGGCTGGTTCAGACGCCCTCTACGAATCCGAGACTGCACACGCGGTTCAGCTCCTTGGCATCGGTGCGGCCTTCGCGCTCCTGATCATGGCCAGCGGGCTGCTGGGTTCACGTATGGGACGCAGTGCGACGACACCGGCATCATCACAGCACGACAAGGATCCAGACTCCACCTGACGTGGTCGCCGCTTTCGCCTGGAACTGCACGCACGTGGTCCGCTCGCGAGATCCATTGGAGAAAGGCTGGCCGCAGAGCCGCAGAGGAAGACGAGAACAGGTTTTTTTGCGTGTCTGTGGCGCGGTCCGATCTTCTCTCATTGGCTGCACAGCACCTACTGCACGCCGAACAACCGTAAGTTCCGAGCTCTGCGCACTCTGCGGTTCGATTTCTTTCACGGGATCATGCCCGCCCAAACGTCGCAGAGCCCGCCTTGCGACTCGCGGCAGGGGGGCAGACTCCCCGCCCATGTCCGGTTCCATCCATTCCGACCAGCTCAGGCGTGCGGCCGACCTCCTGCGTGCCGGCCAGCTGATCGGTATGCCGACCGAGACGGTCTATGGCCTCGCCGCCAATGCCTTCGATGCGGCGGCGGTCCTGCGCATCTTCAGCGCCAAGGGTCGACCGACCTTCGACCCGTTGATCGTCCACGTCGCTGATGCGGCCCAGGCCTGGACGGTGGCCCAGCCTTCGGCGCGGGCGTTGGTGCTGGCCGCGCGGCTGTGGCCGGGACCGCTGACGTTGGTGCTGCCACGCCAGGCATCGGTGCCGGACGTGGTCACCAGTGGGCTGGATACCGTCGGCGTGCGCTGCCCCGACCACGCGGTCGCGCTCGCCCTGATCCGTGCCGCCGGTGTGCCGCTGGCGGCGCCGAGTGCGAATCGCTTCGGACGCATCTCCCCGACCACGGCCGCCCACGTGCGCGAGCAGCTCGGTGACGCGGTGGCGTTGGTGCTCGACGGCGGCCCCTGCCGGGTCGGCATCGAGAGCACGGTCCTGCTCCCCGATCCGTTGCCGCTGATCCTGCGCCCGGGCGGCGTGACGCGCGAGCAGCTGGAAGAGATCCTCGGCGAGCCGGTCGCGCTCGCCGATCGCGCCGGCCGCGCGGCCTCATTACCGCAGCAGGCGCCGGGCATGCTGGCGAGCCATTACGCGCCGCTCACACCGCTGCGCTTGCGTGCGCGCGGCGAGCCCTGGCCGAATGATCCGTCGATCGGCGTGCTCGCCTTCACCGGCGTCGACCTGCCGTCCGGCCTCCGCCATGCCGAAATACTCAGCCGCACGGGGGATCTGACCGAGGCCGCCGCTGGGCTGTTCGCCGCCTTGCGCCGGCTCGATGCGTCGGCGGCCTCGGCGCTGGTGGCGGAGACCGTCCCTGACATCGGCCTCGGGCTCGGCATCAACGACCGCCTGCGTCGGGCCGCTGGACTGGGGTGAGGACGAGGCGGTCGCGGTCCACAGGATACGCGGCCGTATAGCAAGTTGCTATACGGCGGCGAGCAGCACCATCCCCGTCCATGGGAACCGCGGCGGGAGTCATCGAACTGCTCAGCAAGCGCATCGCCCAGGGCGACTACGCCCTGACCCCGCTCCCCACCGAGCGCGAACTCGCCGTCGAGGCCGGGGTCAGCTACATGACTGCGCGCAAAGCCGTCCGCCGGCTGATCGATCGCGGCCTGTTGGTGCGCGCCCATGCGGGGCGGTTGCGCGTGAGCGGCAGCGAGGGCGATCGTCGCGTTCTACGGGTGGCCTTCCTCGCACCGAGCTTCGCCTCGGCCGACATCGAACGCTGGCGGCTCGCGTTGGAGGCGGCCAGCCACTCCCTGGCGGTGGTCATCCGCCCGGTGCTCTACCTCCACTGGGATGACCCGCTGGTGCGCGACAGCCTGGGCGGCTTCGACGGCGTCTTCCTGGTGCCCAACAACGAACCCCTGCCCGAGCGCGTCCGTCAGCAACTGCTCACCGCGGGCCCGGTGGTGATCCTCGATGAGGATTGGAGCCATCTCGGGCTGCCGTCGCTGCGCCTGTGCCCGGCGCGTTCCGTCGGGCGTTTGGTCGAACACCTCGCCGAGCGTGGCCATCGCCGCATCGATTGCTGCAACGTCCAACCGCACAATCCGGTGATCACCGGACGTATCGACCAGTGGCGGCAGGCAGTCGCGTCAAGCGGACTCGCCGGCGAGCTCATCGATGCCCCGATCGCGCCGTACGAGCGGCCTCTGGTGGCGGCGCACCGCGTGCTCGCGGAACGGCTCGCCCGCGGCTGGCGTCCGGCGTCCGCCCTGATCGGCATCACCGCTCCTGCCGGCATCGGCGCGCTGCGGGCGCTGCATGAACACGGCTTGGCGGGTGGCCGCGATGTCGCCCTCGCGGTGGTCAACGGCGAGGGCTTGGCCGATTACTGCGTGCCCTCGCTCAGCGCCATCGAACTGCCGGATGCCACGCCGTGGTTCAGCCGCTGCCTGGAGTGGATGATCCGCGGCGGTGATTGGTCCGGGGCGCTGCTGATGGAACCAGCGGACGCCCAGCTGGTCATCCGCGAATCGAGCAGCCGACGCTTCCCCGCCCAGACCAAGCTCCAGGAGTCCGACGCATGAATCCAACCGACGCCGCGCACACGTCCGCTGGCCGGACGCAGGCGGGGCATGGGGTGGTCTTCGCCTCCCGTTCTCCGCTTTCGGCACTCCGCACCCTCCTACTTACCATCGCCGGCATGGCCGTCCTGCTCGGAGCGCAGAACGACGAGATGAAGCTCACGCGTGATGAGATCCTCGCTCAGCTCACGCCGTACGCGGGTCCGAGCGTCACCGGCGTCGATGTCAGCACGCTCACCGGCAAGGTGGTCACCGGCTATCAGGGCTGGTTCGGTGTCCCAGGGGACGGCACCGGCCGCGGCTGGGTGCACTACGGACGAGCCGGAAAGTTCAGTCCGGGCTTCTGCGGCATCGAGATCTGGCCCGATGTGAGCGAGTTGCCCAAGGCCGATCGTTTCCCCAC
>JANPIY010000622.1:0-11975 GCA_031425255.1 Planctomycetota bacterium | reverse complement strand
GTGAAGGTGCCGGGGTCGCGCGCGGTCACCGCGACGGTGTAGGTGCGCTCGCTGCTGTCGTCGAGTTCGAGCGCCATCTCGCGCACGATCTCGTCACCCTGCCGCACCACCAGGCGCGCGGTCTGGCCGGCATAGCCGCTGGCGCGCACGCGCACGGTCAGCGGGAAGGCGTCACCCTTGAAGACCACGTCCTCGCACGACACGAAGGTCACGGCGAGGTCGCGCGTACGCGGCTGGCCGACACCGACGGTGAACACCGGCGCATTGAGATCCTCGGCCGCGGGCAGCGGTTCCTCGCCGCGGTTCCAGCCACCGTCGCTGAAGACCACCACGCCGTCGATCTTGCGGCCCTTGAGCCGGCGTGCGGTATCGCGCAGGGCGCCACCGAGCTGGGTCGCCGGGTCGGTCGGCTTGCCGAGCTTGGCCAAGGGGCCGGCGGGGTCGCCGCTGATGAGCTCGATCGGGCTGATCTGCGCGCTCTGGCCGAAGGAATAAGCCTCGACCACGAAGGATTTGCCGAGGTCCTGCAGGAAGGCCACCTGTTCGTTGGCAAGCGCGCGCTGCACCTGCTCGGAACGCGTGACCTTGTCCGGCGCGGTACCGATCACCGTGGCCAGTTCGGCGTCCGCCGCCGCGTCGCCCTTGCGGTCGGTGATGCCCATCGACTGCGACTGGTCGACCAGCAGCACCAGGGTGCCCTTGGTCTCCTCGCGGTGCTGCACTTCGAGGAATGCCCCGGTGCAGATGAACAGCAGGATGAAACCGGAGAACATGCGCAGGGTGGCGAGGATGCGTTTGCGTTTGACGTCGACATACGCCGGTTCACGGCGGTAGAGCTGGAACACCGCCACCGCGATGGCCACCGCCAGGGCGATGAACAGCAGCTTGGCCAGGGGCGTCGCGACGTTGGGCAGCGAGGGCGGCCACACCACTTGCACGTCGCCGGTACCGGCGGACTGGAAGGTGAACAACCACAGGAGGAGATCCATGATCAGGCCCCCCTCGGTGCCCAGCGGAGTGCCAGCAGCGACTCCGCGATGAGGCAGCAGCAGGCGAGGATGAACAACAAGGGCCAGATCTCCCGTCCGACGCGTTTGCCGTCGATGGCCCCTGCGACCTCGCCGCGGCCATCGAGCCAGGTGAAGTCGAGGGTGGGGTAGAGCGCGCGGACCCCGGCTTCATCGAGCGCGGCGAGATTGCTCTCGGCGCGCGGGGGATTCGCCGCGTAGATCGTGCTGATGCCGGCGTCGCTGACACTACCGCTGCCACCGGTACCGGCCCGCGACAACAGGTAGAAGCCGGAGAAGCGGGTGTCGGCGAAATCGATGCGTGCGAGGTCGCCGGCGGGCGTCGGCACCGCGGCGATGGTACGCGCGCCGCCGCGCGGATCGCGCACCGTCACCTGCGCGCCGGCGGCCTTGATGCCGATCAGTTCGATCAGCGGATCGTTGACCTGGATGGTGCGCGGCATGCGGTGGCCTTCGGCGACGTGCTGCACCGCCCGGCGCGCGAGCATGAGGAAGGCCGGGCGCAGTGGCAGGTCGCCCCAGTCGCGGTCGGCGGTGGCCGCGAACAGCAGTACCCGGCCGCGGCCGGCGAGACGTTCGGCGATCGCCGGCTGGCCGCCGGTGAAACGCGCGACGATGTTGACCTGGTGGTCCTTCACCACGCTGGCACCGGCCTTGCCGTCGGCACTCGGCTGGGCGAGATCCTTGGCGTCGATGTCGAGGGCGAGAGCGCGGGTGAATCGCGGCGCGGCGAGGAAGGGCTGGGCCTCCTTGTCGGAGAAGAAGCTGACCACGGGATGGCCGAGATCGGTGGTGGCGAAACCGAAGCCGGGCTCCTCGCCGCTCGGCGCGACATCGGGTTCGATGGTGCGATTGGCGATGATGCCGGGCAGCAGGCCGTCCTTGCCGCCGAGCAGCTGGTTGTAGCGCTGTGGCGACACGTTGTCGCCGCCGAAGATGATGAGGCCGCGGCCGTCGGCCTTGACGAAGGTCTTGAGCCCTTCGACCAGTCCGCCCGGGAGGTCGGCGACATTGGCGAGGATAACCGCCTGGTAGTCGCGCAGGCTGCGCTCGCCGAGCTGAGCGATGGTGATGACCTCGGTGTCGATCAGCGCCTTGTGGCTGTCGTCATTGGGATCGCGCGGGCTGAGCGCGGCTTTGAGGAAATCGCCGGCGCCGGTGAAGGAGGCGCCATCACCCGGCTGGCCATCGATGACCAGGACCTTGATGCGCTCGACCACCGGCAGGGCCAGCGAACGTACATCGTCGGCGGGCAGGTGGTCGGGGGCGGCGCGCACCGCGATGCGATAGTCGCCACCGGTGGCGAAACGGGTTTCCAGACGGACCTGCGCGGTGCCCTCGACCTTGTCGACCACCACGCTGGCGGCCGGGCGCAAGGGTTCGGTCGGTGGCGCGTCGGGCGCGCCGACCAGCAGTTCGACGGTGACGTTGTGGGCCGCGCCGCTGCCGTGGTACTGCAGCGTGGCGACGAAGGCGGCGTCGCTCTCGGTCGAGACCTGTTCGTCGACCGGAGTGAGCGCGGCGATGCTGAGATTGCCATCGGCACCATCGCCGACATTGCCGAGGTAGAGGCGCACCGCGGGCTTGGCGGTGGTCAGCTCATTGGCCAGGGTGGTCCAGCCGGCGTCACCGCTGGCCGGCCAGGCATTGCCCTGCATGTCGCTGACGACGTAGATCTCCTTCGCCAGCGCCGGTGCGTCGCGCAGGATCTCCCAGGCCTTGCTGATGCCGCCCGCGACATCGGTGCCGCCGTCGGACAGCACCGCGTCGGTGATCGCGCCGCGGATGAAGGCGGCGTCATGGCTGGGTTCGGGGATCTCATCCACCGCCACGTCGCTCATCAGCACCAGCGCGGTGCCAGCGCCCTTGGGCAGGTGGTCGACGATGGCGAGGGCGGCGCGTTTGGCGGCTTCGAAGCGCGCTTCGTTGCCGGTGCGGTGGCCCATCGACAGCGAGTTGTCGAGCACGATCACCGCGGCGGTCTCGCCCTGGCGGCCGAGCAGGTCGAGGCCCCCTGGGGAGATGGTCGGACGGGCGAGGGCGAGGGCGAGCAGGACCAGCGCGCCAGCGCGCAGCATCATCAGGATGAGGTCCTGCATCTGCAGGCGGCGCGAGTTCTTCTCGATGGTCGCCATCAGGAAGTCCATCGCCGCCCACACCACTACCTTGAAGCGGCGCTGGTTGAGCAGGTGGATGATGATCGGAATGGCGGCGAGTCCGGCGAAGCCGGCCAGCATCAGATTGAGGAAGCCCATCAGCGACCCGCTCCACGGCCGCCGGCCATCAGCGCGCGTTCACGGCCGATGAGGTAGGCCGCCAAGACCACGTCCACCGGGGTGTCGGTCGACACCTGCACATAGTCGACGCCGTTCTTGGTGCACATGGCTTTCATCCGGGTGAGGAACTTGTGGAGCTCCTCGAGGTAGGCCTTCTTCACCATGCGTGGGTGGCAGAGCACCTGGTTGGCGTGTTCCAGGCCCTTGAACTGGACCAGGCCCTCGAAGGGGAAGGTCAGCTCGTCCTTGTCGAGCAGGTGCAGCACGATGACTTCATGGCCATCGTGGCGCAGATGCTGGATGCCGGAGAGGATGTCCTCGATCTTGTCGAAGAGGTCGCTGACGATCACCGTGACGCCGCGCCGTCCCACGCGCTGGGCGACGGTATGCAGCACCGCGCCGACGCCGGTCTTGTTCTGCGGCTCGATGTTGGCGAGCGCGGCGCAGATGCGGTTGAGGTGGACCTTGCGCGTCGAGCGCGGAATGAACTCCCGCAGTTCCTCGTCGAAGATGCCGACCGCCACCGCATCGCTCTGGTTGAGCACGATATAGCTGAGCGCGGCGATGATGAGTTTGGCGTATTCGAGTTTGGGGCTGGCCTCGCCTTTGCCGCGATGGAGCGGAGAGGTGTAGGCCATCGATTCGCTGGCATCCAGCAGCAGCGTGGTGACCAGGTTGGTCTCCGCTTCGTACTGCTTGATGCTCAGGCGTTCGCTCTTGGCGTAGACCTTCCAGTCGAGGTGCTTGAGATCATCCCCAGGAACATAGCCGCGATGCTGGGCGAACTCGACGCTGAAGCCCTTGAACGGACTGCGGTGCATGCCCGAGATGAAGCCTTCGACGACGTACTTCGCCTTGAGGTCGAGTTTGCCGACGCGGGCGAGGACTTTCGGATCGAGGTAGGTCGGCATTAGAATATGTCCGATGTCCGATGTCCGATGTCCGATGTCATGGTGACTGATGTCGGGACCGCTTGGTCTACGCCGCCGCTACGCGGACGACCCGCGGGCTGGAAGACATCGGACATCGGACATCGGACATCGGACATGCAATCACACCAAGAAGGGAAGGAGGAGAACCAGCGAGCGCCTACCGCGGATCTACTTCCGCGCGCTCGGCTGCTTCTCGTCCTTGGGAATCGACTCGATCAGCTTCGCCACCACGTGCTCGGTGGTGATGTCCTCGGCGGTCGCGGTGTAGCTGCAGGCGATGCGGTGGCGCAGCACTGGGGCGGCGACGGCGTCGATGTCCTCGCAGGTGACGTGGAACTGGCCGTAGAGCACCGCGCGCGCCTTGGCCGCGAGGATGAGGTTGATCGAGGCGCGCGGGCCCGCGCCCCACGAGATCCATTCCTTGATGAAGTCGGGCGCCTCGGGCTCCTTGGGGCGGGTCGCACGCACCAGCGCCTTGGCGTAGTGCAGCACGTGCTCGGCCACCGGGATGCGCAGCACGAGCTGCTGGAAGGCCATGATCTGCTCGCCGTTCAGGACCTGGCGGACGCTCTTCTCGGCGGTGGCCATGGCCGGGCTGGCGACCCGGCGCATGACCTCGAGCTCTTCCTCATCGCTCGGGTAGCCGACGAAGATCTTGAAGAGGAAGCGATCGAGCTGGGCTTCCGGCAGCGGGTAGGTGCCTTCCTGATCGATGGGATTCTGGGTCGCGAGCACGAAAAAGGGCTGGTCGAGCTTGTATTCCTCGTTGCCGATCGAGACCTTCTTCTCCTGCATCGCTTCGAGCAGCGCGGCCTGCGTCTTGGGCGGCGTACGATTGATTTCGTCGGCCAGGACGATGTTGGCGAAGATCGGGCCCTTGAGGAATTTGAAGACCCGCGCCTTGGTGACCGGGTCCTCCTGCAGCACCTCGGTGCCGACGATGTCGGACGGCATCAGGTCGGGCGTGAACTGCACGCGTTTGAAGGACAGGTGCAGCGTCTTCGACAGCGTCGAGATCAGCAGGGTCTTGGCCAAGCCGGGCACGCCTTCGAGCATGCAGTGGCCACGCGCGAAGATCGCGATCAGCAGTTCCTCGATCGCCTGGTCCTGACCGACGATAACCTTGGCCAGTTCGCCACGGATGTTCTCGAAGGCCTGCTGCGCTTGCGCGATGAGGTCCTTGTCGCTGATGGCGGCGGGTTGGCTGGCTGGCTGATTCGATGACATGGAAGACTCCTCAGGGGCATTCGCTGGTGCGAGGTGGACTCGTCCAACAGGCACGCACGGCGAAACGGTTGGTTGCTGGCGCTGTGACAGGCGCAGTGGCTTTTCCCAGGATGGGAGGGGAACGCGCAAGCGCTGGTGATGATAAGACGATGTGACGGGATCGAGGGTTGGTACTATACCATACAAATAGACGTCCGGAGCCGGGCAGACCATTCCGCCGGCGGACGCCGCTTCAATGACGAGATTGCCGATTTGGACGGGTGGTGGTACCGCCCAACGCTGGGAGCGTTGGCTGCCTCTGTAAGGGTTCGAGACCCGCTTCAGGCTCTCCTTCATTCCAGGTGGGCTTTTTCTGCCAGATGAAGCCCGCGACCTCGTCCAACCGCAGAGTCTCTTGGCGGCTTGGCCACTTCTAGCTGATCGGCGACCGAGTACCTCGATGGCCACCTACCTCCTGGAGGGAGATGATATTTGCCACAGAGCCCACAGAGCCCACAGAGGTGACCAACTCTTCTCTGTGCGCTCCGTGAGCTCTGTGGTGAATATCGGCTGTCCGTCGCCGTTGAGGAGGTTGGCTGGAAGGGCGCAGAGGGCGCAGAGTTGAGAATCCCCAGCTCTGCGGCCTCTGCGGCCTCTGCGGTTTGAACTGCCTTCCTCTTAAGACAGCACGTCAGGAGTACGCGGTCCCTCGGACCCCGACGTTCACACCGCTCTGACGAACCCCGCCGGGGTCTTGCGCACCAGGCGGCGGAGTTCGAGGGACAGCAGGGTGGCGCTGACCGCCGAGGGCGGCACGCCGCTGACGCGGACCACGTCGTCGACCGTGCGCGGGGCGTCGTCGAGGAGCTGATAAACCTGTTTTTCGCGGCCGGAGAGCGCGCTGGCGCGCGGGTTCTCGATCACCCCGCCGCCGCTCATGCCCTGCGCCATGGTCATCAGCGGCTCGACCTCCTCGAGGATGTGGTCGATGCTCGCCACCAGGGTGGCGCCGTCGCGGATGAGCTGGTTCGAGCCGGCGCACTCGGGATTGTCGATCGGCCCTGGAATCACCAGCACCACGCGGCCGAGCTCCATCGCCAGCCGGGCGGTGATCAGCGCGCCGCTGCGCGCGCCGGCCTCCACCACCAGGGTCGCCAGGCCGAGGGCGGCGACCAGGCGGTTGCGGCGCGGGAAGGTCCCCGGGCTCGGCGGCGTGGCCATGGGGAATTCGCTGATCACCGCGCCGCGACCGTCGGCGATGCGCGCCGCCAGGGGGCGGTTCTCCTCCGGATAAAGCTTGTCGAAACCCGAGCCGAGCACGGCGATGGTGCGGGCGTTCGCGCCCAGGGCGGCCTCGTGCGCCACGGTGTCGATACCGCGCGCCAGGCCGGAGATCAGGCAGGTGCCCAGGCGGGCCAGGGCGCTGCCGAGACGATGCGCCTGGCGGTGGCCATAGGCGCTCGGCCGACGCGGTCCGACCACCGCCAGACCCAGGCGGTCACGCGGCTCCAGGGTGCCATGCACCCAGATCGCCAGCGGCGGGTCGCTCAGTTCGGTGAACGCCTGCGGGTAGCCCTCGTCGACGCGGGTGATGATACGCACGCCGGCGGCGTGGGCGCGGGCACGTTCATTGGCGGCGTTCTCCACTCCCCGGTGGTCGCAGATGCGGCGCGCGCGCTCGCCGCCGATGCCGTCCACCGACTGCAGCCGTTCCATCGACCAGCTGAACACCTCCCCAGGGTGTTCCACCTGTTCCATCAGCCGCTGGGCGGAGATCGGACCGAGGCCGGGGATCAGGGCGAGGCGCAGCAAGGCATCGGATGCGTTCACGAGGCGCGAGCATGCGACGTGGGGAACCTGAACAAGGAGGGACAGCCCGGCTCGGCATAAGGGTTGCGTTTCCACTCCGTACGAGCTCCCGGTGCCGGGGTTCTCGACGCGTGCGGACTGCCTTGTGGCGATTCTCACCGTTGCGGGGTACCTTCACCCCGTTGCGCCATAAGGCGCCGCTGGGCGCTTCCAGCGCCGCACCGACCAAGGATGGACCCGTGCCCCTGTGCCTGACGCCCCGCATCGAACGCATCGCCCAGACCGTCACCGGGCGGCAGGTGGGCCTGTTCGCGAAGGACGTGCAGGCGGCGACCGCCGTCCTGCGTGAGCGCCTGGAGGGCAAGCGCGTGCTGCTGGTGGGCGCGGCGGGATCGATCGGTTCGGCGACGTTGATCGAGATGCTCGCCGTCGCCCGGCCGGCGGTGGTGGCGGTACTCGATCCCAATGAGAACAACCTCGCTGAGCTGGTGCGGTCGGTGCGCAACCTGACGCCACCGTTCCTGGGCGAGCTGATCGTCCAACCGCTCGATTACGGCTCGCCGCTGGCGGCCATCTTCCTCGATCAGCATCCGGCGTTCGACGTCATCTTCTCCTTCGCCGCGTTGAAACACGTGCGCTCGGAGCGCGACCACTTCTCCACCTTGCGTCTGCTCGAGGTCAACCTGCTCAAGGCGGACGCCTTCCTCGCCGCCGTGCGGCGGCGCAAGGAACACGGCCGCGCCGCGGTGTTCTTCGTCTCCACCGACAAGGCGGCGAATCCGATAGGGATCATGGGCGCGTCGAAACGGGCGATGGAACTGCTGCTGTGGGCGCACACCCACGACCAGGGCGCGGTCCACCACCCGCTCGCCGGCGCCGCGGCCTGCCTGACCCACGCCACCACCGCGCGTTTCGCCAACGTCGCCTTCAGCGATGGCAGCCTGCCATGGGCCTTCCTGCAACGTCTCGAGAAACAGCAGCCGCTCGCTGCTCCTGGGGACATCCGCCGTTACCTGGTGACGCCGAGCGAGGCCGGCCAGCTCTGCCTGCTCGCCGGCGCGGCCACGCCATCCGGACACGTGGTGGTGCCCAACCTCGACCCGGCGCGCGATATGGCGTCCTTCGTCGACATCGCCACCGCCACCCTGCGGGAATTCGGCCTGGTGCCGACGATCTTCAACGATCCCGCGCAGGCCTTGGCCAGCGTCGCGAGCGAGCGCAAGCGCGGCCATTATCCCGTGCTGGTGACCACCTCGGACACCAGCGGCGAGAAGGAGGTCGAGGAGTTCATCGCTGACGGCGAGGAGGCGCTGCCACATCCGGCCGCGCTGGCGCGACTCTCCGTCATCGCCGCGCCAGCGCGCACCGACCTCGTCCCGTTGCGCCGGCTGCTGGCGCTGGTCGATCAGGCGGTGCACGCGCGCAGCGCCCAGGATGTTCCGGACAAGGTCATGCTCGCTACCGCCCTCGCCGCCGTGGTTCCGGGTTTCCACCACCGCGAGACCGGCAAGAGCCTCGATGGGAAGATGTGATGACTGCCAGCGCAGCGACTCCGGGCGGAGATGCCGCCATCCTCATCCCCATGCGCCTCGGCGCCTCACGGCTGCCGGGCAAGGGCCTGCGCCAGATCGGCGCGTATTCCGCGCTCGGTCTGCTCGCCGGCCGCCTGCGTCGCCAATGCCGTCTGGTCCATCGCATCCTGCTCTGCACCACGCGCGAGAGCGGTGACGACCCGCTGGTCGAGGTCGCGCTGGCCCTCGGGCTGGAGGTCTATCGCGGCAGCACCGAGGACGTCCTGCTGCGCCTGACCGAAGGAGCGCAGAGCCTGGGCGTCACCTGGGTCGCGGAGGTCGATGGCGACGACGTGCTGTGCGATCCCGCGCACGTCGACCTGGCTCTGACCCGGGCACGCGCCACCAAGGCCGACTACTTCGCCTTCACTGACCTGCCTTTCGGCGTCGCCGCCAACATCCTCTCGACCCAGGCGCTGACCGCCGCCTGCGCGCGCAAGACCGCGCGCGACACCTCGACCGGGATCTTCGCCAGCATCCTCGAGTCCGGCGCTTTTCGCGTCGTCCGTGAAGCGGCCGGCCCCGCCTTCACCCACCCGCGGGCGCGGCTGACCCTGGATTATCCGCAGGACCTGGCGTTCTTCCGCGCGGTGGTGCTGAACTTCCCCGGACGCGAACTGGACTTCACCTTGAGCGAACTGCTCGCCCTGCTGGTGCGCGAACCGGCACTGGTGGAGCTCAACGCCGGCCTGAACGAGGCCTACTGGCAACATTTCAACGCCCACAAGGTCGCTGACGCGGGCAGGTCCACGAATGCCGGCCCGGTCGGAGTCCATGATGGGTGATCTCCGCTTCCTGATCATCGGCCTCGGCAGCATGGGCAAACGCCGGGTGCGCAATCTCCAGGCGTTGGGACACCAGCACATCACCGGCTGGGACCGCCGAGCGGATCGCTGCGACGAAGCGCGCCAACGCTACGGCATCACCATCGCCGCGGATGCCGGGCAGGCGCTCGCGCAGGCGGATGCGGTGATCATCTCGCTGCCACCCGATCTGCACGTCGGCTGGGCGCTGCGCGCGGTCGCCGTCGGCAAGCCGGTATTCTGCGAGGCGAGCGTCACCGACGACGGCCTCGACGAGCTGTGCGCACGCGCCAGCGCCAGCGGCGTGGTGGTGTTCCCCAGTTGCACCATGCGCTATTTTCCGGCGCCGCGCGCCATCCGCACCGCGGTCCTTGCCGGCGCCATCGGCAAGCCGTTGTTCTTCACCTACCACTCCGGCCAGTACCTGCCTGACTGGCATCCGTGGGAATCGCTGAGCGACTACTACGTCTCCAACCCCGCCACCGGCGGCTGTCGTGAGATCGTCCCCTTCGAGCTGGCGTGGTTGACCTGGCTGTTCGGCGACGTCACCGAGGTCACCGGCAGCGTCGCCCGCCTCGGCGACCTGGGTGTGCCGATCGACGATCACTACCATGGCGCCCTCCGTTTCGCCGACGGCACACGTGGCGCGCTCACCGTCGACGTGTTGGTGCGGCCGGCGGTGCGCACCATGCGCCTGGTCGGCACTGCCGGCACCTTGCGCTGGGACGACGCCGGCCTGGCGCTCTCGCAAGGGAACGGTCCCTGGCAGGAGGTCCCCCTCAACCGCGGCACGCCCGCGGCGGGCTACATCAATCCCGAGGAACCCTACCAGCAGGAACTCGGCGATTTCATCGCCTGCATCGCCCGCCGTGCGCCGCCGGCGTACGACCTGGCGGCCGACCACCGCGTGCTGCGCGTGCTCTATGCCCTCGAGGACAGCGCCCGCCGCGGCGCACGGATCCGCCTGGGTCCCGACCAGCCTGCCGGCGCCGTCCCGTGAGCGGACCGCTCCTCTTCATCGCCCCGGAGATCCGATGATCACCAGCAATCCCGTCACCGGCGGCGACGCCAACACGCCGCGCGCGCGCGCCCAGCGCCTCATCCCAGGAGGTGGCCACACTTACTCCAAAGGCGACGACCAGTTCCCGGCCAATGCCCCGGCGCTGATCGAACGCGGCTCCGGCTGCACCTTGTGGGACCACGAAGGGCGCGAGTGGCTCGATTACGGCATGGGCCTGCGCAGCGTGATCCTTGGCCACGCCTACCCGCCGGTGGTCGAGGCGGTGCAGCGCGAGCTGCTCAAAGGCTCGAACTTCACCCGTCCGTCGGTGGTTGAAGGCGAGGTCGCGGAGTACCTCTGCCCGCTACTGCCTGGCGCGGAGATGATCAAGTTCGCCAAGAACGGTTCCGATGTGACCTCGGCGGCGGTGCGTCTCGCGCGCGCCTTCACCGGCCGCGACCGCATCGCGCTCTGTCGCGCCAATCCCTTCTACAGCTTCTATGACTGGTTCATCGGCACCACCCCCTGTAACAGCGGCGTACCGCACGCCACCAGCGATCTCAGCCTGCTGTTCGACTACAACGACCTCGACAGCCTGCGCCGGCTGTTCGACCAGTACCCAGGCGAGATCGGCTGCGTCATCATCGAACCGGTCGCCCTGGAACTGCCGCGCGACCACTTCCTCCAGCAGGTCATCGACCTCGCGCACCAGCACGGTGCGGTGTGCGTCTTCGACGAGATGATCAGCGGCTTCCGTTATCACCTCAAGGGTTCGACCGGGCTCTACGGCGCGGTGCCTGACCTCAGCACCTGGGGCAAGGCGCTGGCCAACGGCTTCAGCGTCGCCGCCCTCACCGGCCGGCGCGAGATCATGGCGCTGGGTGGCTTGTATCATGACCGCGATCGCGTCTTCCTGCTCTCGACCACTCACGGCGGCGAGACCCACGGCCTGCGCGCGGCGCAGGCGACGGTCGCGGAACTCATCCGCCATCAGGTACCCGACCACATCGGCGCGCTCGGCCGCCGGCTGCGTGACGGGCTGGATGCGGCCAGCGCAACGGCCGGGCTGGCCGGACGCGTGCGGGTGCTCGGCTACGACCACAGCCCGGCGCTCATCTGCCTGGGCGCCGATGGCAAGGCCGATCTCGCACTGCGCACGCTCATGCTGCAGGAATTCTGCCGCCACGGCATCCTCATCCCCTACATCGCCATCTCGTGGTCGCATCGACCGCAGGACATCGACCGCACCATCGCGGTGTACGACCGCGAGGTCGCGCCGGTGCTGGCACGCGCGGCGGCCGATCCCGCGGTCCTCGCCGGTCTGCTGGTGGGCCAGGCGGTCAAGCCGGT